>NZ_JACALO010000060.1:0-9879 GCF_030328185.1 Empedobacter sp. 225-1
TGCTACACCATATTTTACTTTTCTTGTCATAAAAAATGCCCCCAAAAGTGTCTAACTTTTTGGGGGCAGTGTAATAGAAGTGGCTTTTTTATTTGTTGAAAATTTAATCTTAGTTTCCTAAAATGTAATTAAAAATCAATGGTGCAACGATTGTCGCATCAGATTCGATCATATATTTTGGTGTATCAACATCTAATTTACCCCATGTAATTTTTTCGTTAGGAACTGCTCCTGAATAAGAACCGTAAGATGTTGTAGAATCAGAAATCTGACAGAAATATGCCCAGAACGGAACATCAGTCCATTCTAAATCTTGGTACATCATTGGAACTACACAAATAGGGAAATCTCCTGAGATACCACCCGCAATTTGGAAGAACCCTACTCCTTTTCCATCAGAATTTGCACGGTACCATTCTGTTAAATAAATCATGTATTCGATACCAGATTTTACTGTATGTACGTTCAAATTACCTTTAATTACGTTTGAAGTAAAGATATTTCCACAAGTCGAATCCTCCCATCCTGGAACAACGATTGGTAAGTTTTTCTCAGCCGCAGCAACAATCCAAGAATCTTTAGGATCAATTTCATAGTATTGCTCTAAAACACCTGAGTTAACTACTTGATATAAAAATTCGTGTGGAAAATAACGTTCACCTTTTGCTTCAGCAGCATGCCAAACATCTTCTAAATGTTTTTGTAAACGACGGAATGCTTCCTCTTCAGGAATACATGTATCTGTTACACGGTTATAATGATTATCTAATAATTCTCTTTCTTGTTCTGGAGTTAAATCTCTATAATTTGGCACTCTTTTGTAATGAGAATGAGCCACTAAGTTCATCACATCCTCTTCTAAGTTAGCTCCTGTACAAGATATAAATTGAACTTTATCTTGACGAATCATTTCAGCTAATGAAATTCCTAATTCAGCAGTACTCATTGCACCTCCCATAGAAATTAACATTTTTCCCCCATCTTCTAAATGCGCTTCATATCCTTTAGCTGCATCTACTAATGCAGCTGCATTAAAGTGTCTATAGTTGTGCTCTATAAACTGACTGATTGGTCCTTTACTCATTTTATTTGTTTTTATTTTATTAAAATTCTAATTATTTATATCCCAATGTATTCAACACATCTTGGTGTGTTTGTTCTTCTGAATACACTTTTGCTTCGTAGTTTTCATCAATCAAAATATATTTTGGCTGAGGAATCAAACAGTGATTTATTCCACCAAATCCACTGATATTATCTTGATACGCTCCTGTATTAAAGAAACCAATATACAATGGTTTTGCTTGATCGTATTTTGGCAAATAAATAGCATTTACATGTTGTTCTGAGTTATAATAATCGTCAGAATCACACGTTAAACCACCTAATAATACACGTTCGTATTTATCGTACCAACGGTTAATTGGCAACATTACAAATCGTTTTGAAATTGCCCAAGCATCTGGTAAAGTCGTCATGAAAGATGAATCGATCATATCCCAATACTCTTTATCATTTTGTTTCTTTTGATAAAGAATTTTGTAGATCACTCCTCCACTTTCACCTACTGTAAACGATCCAAATTCTGTAAAAATATTTGGAACAGGAATACCTTCTTCGTCACAAATCATTTTAATTTGCAACAAGATTTCTTTCGCCATGTATTCGTAATCATATTCGAAATTCAACGAATTTTTGATTGGAAATCCACCACCGATATTCAAACTATCTAATTCTGGACAAACTTTCTTAAGGTTTACATAAACTCTCAAACATTTTGTCAACTCATTCCAATAATATGAATTATCTTTAATTCCTGTATTGATAAAGAAATGAAGCATTTTCAATTTAATGCGTTCATTTGGTTTTACCATTGTTTGATAGAAAGGAACAATGTCTTTGTATCCTATTCCTAAACGAGACGTATAAAACTCGAATTTTGGTTCTTCTTCAGATGCAATACGAATTCCGATTTCGAAATCACCTTCGATAGCTTCCGAAAATAAATCAACTTCTTCGTAATTATCAATAACTGTAATTGTTTTGCGATGTCCGTTATTGACCAAACGAGCAATGTTTTCTACATATTCTTCACGTTTAAAACCATTACAAACGATATATTGATCGTCTGTAATCAATCCTTCTTTAATCAAATTTTCGACAATATTAATGTCAAATGCAGAAGATGTCTCGATGTGAATATCGTTTTTTAATGCTTCGCCTAATATATGACGAAAGTGAGAACTTTTTGTACAATAACAATAATTGTAAGTTCCTTCATAGTTTAATTCTTCACGCGCTTTTTCAAACCAACCTTTCGCTCTTTGAATGTTTTGTGAGATTTTTGGTAAGTAAGTAAATTTTAATGGTGTTCCATGTTCTTCGACTAAAGCTTTCAAGTCGATTCCATTAAATTTTAAGTGCTCTCCATCCAATTCAAATTCATCTTGCGGAAAGTCAAATGATTGCGTGATTAAATCTATGTATTTAGTTTTCATTATGCTTTATAAATGTTACGTGTGTTGAATAATTCTAAAAAATTTGCGAGAAAAATTTTAGGGTATTACAGACGTATCGCATAATATACATTGCGAAGCAATAAAGGGAAAGAATAATTCTTAGACTCTTTTCGATTCATTAAAAGTAATGCGTTGAGATTTTTTTTAATTTCAACGCTTTCGAATAAAAGGTTAAAACTCATCAACTTTTTTTATTAAAAAAATTATAAAAATACTTGCCGCAAATATATGTTTTTTAATTCTGTTAAAAAGATAAAATAATATTAAAATTTATCAATAGTTAACTCTTAATGTTAGCGATAATTTAAATATTCTACAATTGTTCAAAATTTTATTTTTTCTTTAAGGTTTAACAAGGTTAAATATTGTATTTTTGAAATCGTTTTGAACGTAAATTATGGGTAAAATTATTGCTATTGCGAACCAAAAAGGTGGCGTAGGAAAAACGACAACCTCGTTAAATCTTGCCGCTTCTTTAGGTGTTTTAGAGAAAAAAGTTTTATTAATTGATGCAGATCCGCAAGCAAATGCAACATCTGGTTTAGGTTTTGATTTGGATGAAATCGAAGCAGGAACCTATGAAGTATTAGAACATGAAGTTCTTGCAAGCGAAGCTATTTTACAATCAGAATCGCCTAACTTAGACTTAATGCCTGCTCATTTAGATTTAGTTGCTGCCGAGATTGAAATTGTAGATTACGAGAACCGCGAATACATGTTAAAAACTGCGTTGTCGGAAATCAAAGATCAATATGATTATATAATTATAGATTGTGCGCCTTCACTTGGCTTGATTACTTTGAATGCACTTACAGCTGCAGATTCTGTAATTATTCCTATTCAGTGCGAATATTTTGCTTTAGAAGGATTAGGAAAATTATTAAATACAATAAAAGGAATTCAACAACACCACAACAAAGAATTGGATATTGAAGGTTTATTGTTGACAATGTACGATTCGCGTTTACGCCTATCTAATCAGGTTTTAGATGAGGTAAACAATCATTTTCCGCAAATGGTTTTCAAAACAATTATTACGCGAAATGTGCGTTTGTCTGAAGCGCCAAGTTTTGGCGAAACAATTATTCAGTACGATGCAGCAAGTAAAGGTGCAGAAAATTACTTAAATTTAGCGCGTGAATTTTTAATTAACAACAACGATACAGTTTAAATAAAATGGCAAAGCCAAATAAAAATAATCGCTTAGGACGTGGATTATCAGCTCTATTAAAAGATGAACCAACGGTAAAAACAGCACAAGATGAAGGTGCGAAGAAATTGGTTGGAAATATTTTGGAAATAGATTTAGAAAAAATAACCGCAAATCCTTGGCAACCACGAACTAATTTTGATAAAAAAGCTTTAGATGAATTAGTCGCTTCTATTCAAACATTAGGCGTTATTCAACCCATTACAATTCGTAAAAAACCAACAGGTGAATATGAATTGATTTCAGGTGAAAGACGTTTTCGTGCTTCGCAATTGGCAGGAAAAAAGACAATTCCGGCTTATGTGCGATTAGCAAATGACCAAGAAATGTTGGAAATGGCATTGGTCGAAAATATTCAACGTCAAGATTTAGATGCTATTGAAATTGCACTTTCTTACCAACAATTAATGGATGAAATCAAGCTTACTCAAGAAGAATTAAGTAAACGTGTTGGGAAAGATAGAACATCTATTACAAATTATTTACGTCTATTAAAATTAGATCCAATTATCCAAACAGGAATTCGAGATGGAATGATTTCGATGGGACATGGGCGTGCTTTAATGGCAATTGATGATGCGGATTTACAGTTTGATATTTACGAAAAAATTGTCAAAAATAATTTATCTGTACGTGATACAGAACGTCTAATCAAATCAATAAAAGAAGGGAAACCTGAGAAGAAAGCTAAAGATGAATTGCCTTCTCAGTACAAAGAAGCATTAAGTTCTATTTCAAATTCTTTGAAAACGAAAGTCGAAATAAAACGTGCGAATAATGGTAAAGGTAAAATTATTTTGAATTTTACTTCTGATGATGAGTTTGAACGTTTAAGAAAGTTTTTGAATGAAAATTAAAGGATTATTTCTTGGATTAATGATGGCTTCAACGTTTTCATTTGCCCAAGTTCAAATAGATTCAACTCTAATCGTAAAAGATTCTGTTAAAATTAGTAACGAAGTCTTAATGGAAAAAAGTCCAATCAAAGCTTCGTTGTATTCAGCTATTTTACCAGGTGCAGGACAATTGTACAATAAAAAATGGTGGAAAGCACCAATTGCATTGGGATTAGTTGGTACAGGCACAGGTTTTACAATCTATTACAATAATTTATATAAAAAGTACCGAAAAGCGTACATTGCAGTAAGAGAAGGAACTCCAAACGAATTTTCTGGTATTTTAACTCCAGAACAACTGGCAGTTATACAAGACGATTACAAACGAAAACGTGATTATAGTGTTGCGTTAACTGCGTTAGCTTATTTATTAAATGTTGTTGATGCTACAGTTGATGCACATTTATTTACAGTACGAAACGACACTGAAATGTCATTTAAACCAACTGTCATTCAAGATGAAATGACATTAGAGCCAGTTTTGGGATTGGCATTTAACTTAAAATTTTAGAAATTAAAGATGAAAATTGCATTAATAGGATACGGAAAAATGGGAAAAGCAATAGAAGAAATTTTAGTTCAACGTGGTCATGATGTTGTACTTAAAATTTCTCGTACTCCTCTTCCAGAAGAATTAAAAGATGTTGAAGTTGCAATCGAATTTTCTCGACCAGAATTTGCATTCGATAATCTTAAAGTATTACTTGAGAACAACGTTGCAACTATATGTGGAACAACAGGATGGTTAGAGAAACAAGGTGAAATAAATCAATTAGCCATTGCTAATCATACGGCTTTTTTATATGCTTCTAATTTTAGTTTAGGTGTAAATTTATTCTTTGAATTGAATTCTATTTTAGCTCGAATGATGAATAAATACCGCAACGAATATCAAATTAATTTAGAAGAAATTCATCACACACAAAAACTTGATGCACCTTCAGGAACTGCAATTACAATTGCAGAAGGAATTATTGATCATTCTTCTTATACTTCTTGGTCGATGGATGAAAAAGCAAAAGATATTATTCCTGTCGAAGCAAAAAGAATAGAAGATGTTCCTGGAACACATATCGTGCAATATAATTCGGAAGTAGACACAATTGAAATTTCTCATACCGCTCATTCACGCAAAGGTTTTGCCTTAGGTGCTGTAATTGCTGCGGAATGGATTTGGAATAAACAAGGTGTTTTTACAATGAAAGATGTACTTGAACTGAACTAAATTAAAATACTAAATATCAAAAACTTATGCATGTACTAATTTACTGGTTAATTGGTTTTATCATAGCCAATGTAATCTTTGGAGCTGCAACTTGGAAATTATATAAAAATGCAGGAAAAGAAGCTTGGCAGGCCTATATTCCCTTTCTTAATATTTGGAAAGGTTTAGAAATTATTCATCGTCCAAAATGGTGGATTATTCTATTTTATTTGCCAATTGTTGGTCCTATTTTTTGGTTAGTATTCTTTGTTGATTTAGGCGACTCTTACGGAAAAATTGAAACCAAAGATAAAGTCATCATGGTTTTGACATTAGGTTTATACATTTTTGCAGTAAATTATGCTGATAATCCAAAATATTTAGGTCCTGAAAAACGTAAACCTACTTTTGTTTCTTCCTTAATTTTTGCGCTTGTATTAGCGACATTAGTTCACAACTGGTTTATACAACCTATGATTGTTCCTACAGGATCAATGGAAAATACAATCAAAATTGGTGACGCCCTTTTTGTAGAAAAAGTAAGTTACGGTGCACGTGTTCCTATTACTCCTATTGGAATTCCTTTCTCAGAATTCATTTACCGTGATGGTTTTATCGATAAAGCACGTTTGCCTTACATGCGTGTTCCGGGTTGGAGAGATTTAAAATCAAATGACATTGTTGTTTTCAATTACCCTACCGATTCTATTTACAATGCAATTGATCGTAAAGATGCATATGTAAAACGTTTGGTTGGTTTGCCAGGAGAAACAGTTCAAATTCGAAATGGTGTTTTATATGTAAACGACAAAAAATTCATCCCGAAAAAAGATGCACAAGTTCAGCATTCATATTTAGTGGTTGTAAAAACTCCATTTAGTGATAAACTATTATACGATAATTTTGGAATTATCAGTACAGATTATCAAGCTGGAAAACAAACTGATGGTACATTTATCTATCAATTTGCTGCATTAACTGACGCACATGTCACAGCAATGAAATCGAATGCAAATGTAGTTTCTATCGAACCTATTTTACAACCAGTTGGTCAAAAAACAGAACATATTGTGAATGGTAAAATCGATAGTACAAATACGATTTTCCCTGTTAACAAAAACTGGAATACAGATCAATACGGTCCTTTATACATTCCGAAAAAAGGAGATGTTGTAGATGTTAACAAAGAAACGTTGGCACAATACATCAATATTATTCGTCGTTACGAAAACAATACGCTAAAAGTTGATTCTGCTAATGGTAAGTTTGATGTATTTATCAACGATCAAAAAACAGACAAATACGAAATCAAACAAAACTACTATTTTATGGTTGGTGATAACAGAAATCAATCATTAGATGCGCGTTTCTTTGGATATGTTGGAGAAGATCATATCATTGGTCGTCCAATTATGATTTGGGCAAATATGAATGGAATGTTTGAACCTGCAGCTCCTAAGAAATTTATATGGGATCGATTCTTTACCTCAATCAACAACGATAATCCAAACAAAACATCGTACGGAATTTATGTTTTAATTGCGTTAATTGGTTGGATTGGATACGATATTGTAAAAGCTCGAAAAGAGAAAAAGAAAAACAACTATTAAAATTATTTTGTAGTCAAATTTTAAAAAATAAAATTTGTTATTCGAAAATAAATAACTCAAAACTGTGCATTATAAGTAATTGTAATGCACAGTTTATATACAGAAAAATAATAAAAACGAATGAAAAATACGTTTGCCGCTTTTTATTTTGGACCGATTGATTACTATGCAGAAATGGTAAAAAGCCAGACTTTGGATATCGAAGTTCAAGAAAATTTTCAAAAGCAAACTTACCGTAATCGCATGTATATTTTGGGCGCAAATGGTAAGTTGATGTTAAATATTCCCATCTTTCACAACGGAACTCGATTGTTCAAAGATTTACAACCTTCTTATGAATATGATTGGCAGAAAGAACACATCAAATCGTTAAAATCAGCTTATCAAAGTTCTCCATATTTTGAGTATTATGAAGATGAAATTATTCCAATTTTAGAACAGAAGGAAAAATTTTTATTGGATTTGAATTTAAAAACAATTGAATTCATCAACAAAAAATTAAACTTAGACTTGGAAGTTTCTAAAACAGAAACTTATCAATCTATATTACCTGAAAATGATTTTAGAAATCAATTTTCTGCTAAAAAAGCACCTCAATACAACTTACCCGAATACGCACAAGTTTTTGATGACAAATTTGAATTCGTTGAAGGATTGAGTATCTTAGATTTACTTTTTAGCGAAGGTCCAAGTGCCGCAGTGTATTTAAAAAACTTAATAAAATAACAACATGAGAAAATTATTTATTGCTTTAGGATTTGCCTTTACATTAGGGTTTGCTCAAGCACAAACAACAGAAGTACCGAAAGAAAAATGGTACCATGCAAGTGTAGAACAAACAGGTATTTATGGTGTAAATACTGATCAAGCATTACAATTTTTAAAAGACAAGAAAAGAAAAGCCAATACAATTATTGTAGGCGTATTAGACAGTGGTGTTGAGCATTTCCACGAAGATTTGAAAGCAAATATGTGGTCAAATCCAAAAGAAATCCCAGGAAACGGAATTGATGATGACAAAAATGGTTACATTGATGACGTACACGGATGGTCTTATTTGGGAACAGCGAAAGGAATCAATTATAATGATGATACAACTGAAATAACGCGTATTTACAAAAACTTATCGAATAAATACGCTACTTACGATCAGAAAAAAAATCATGCTGCAATTGCAAAAAATCCAACAGAATATGCAGAGTTTCAAAAAATTGAAAAAGAATATTTAAGCGCTGTAGGTAAAGCAAAATACAACCAACAAGTTGCACAATCAAAACTAAACGCAGTTGAAGGTGGTGTAAATAAAATGGTTTTAGAATTTGGTGACACTAAATTATCAAAAGATGTTTTGGCTAATTACCAACCAACAGATTCACAAATTTTAGAAGCTTTATGGATTTTTGGTGAATTAAAAGAAGAGCAATGGGTTGGTAAAACCATGAAAGAGGTTGCCAATACTTACTTAGGAGCTGCACGCCGTGCTGCAAAAGGTGATGCTTTAACATCTCACCTGAACTTAAATTTAGTTGATCGCAAAGACGTTGACAATCCAAACGATAAGAAAGAACGTTTTTACGGAAATGGAGATTCTAATGGTCCTGAGTCATCTCATGGAACACACGTTGCTGGAATTATTGGTGCTGTAAGAGGAAATAACATCGGAAACGATGGTACAATTGGTGGAAATAATGTAAAAATTATGTCAGTTCGTACAGTTCCAAATGGTGATGAGCGTGACAAAGATGTTGCAAATGCAATTTATTATGCAGTGGACAATGGTGCTAAAATCTTAAACATGTCTTTCGGAAAACCATACTCTCCCGATGCGGATTTAGTTTGGGATGCTTTCAAATATGCTTCGGATAAAGGAGTTTTAATTGTAAAAGCAGCAGGAAACAGCAACGAAGATATTGATGTTCATGTTCATTATCCAACAAATTTCAGAAATGGAAATGCAGTTTCTAAATCTGTTTTAACAGTTGGTGCATCAACAAAAGATCCAAATGCTTTAAAAGCTCGTTTCTCAAATTATGGTAAAAAATCAGTTGATGTTTTTGGACCAGGACAAGAAATTTATGCTACTTATCCAGGTGTAGATCAATACCGTTTCTTAAATGGAACTTCTATGGCTTCTCCTGCTGTTGCTGGTGTTGCTGCAATGGTTTGGTCACACTATCCAAAATTAACTGCAGAGGATATTCGTAATATTTTAATGGAAACAGTGAATAAAAATGATCAATTAAAAGACATTTCTGTTGCTGGAGGTGTTGTAGATTCGTACAAAGCTGTACAAAAAGCTGAAGAAATTTACAAACAACGTAAATTGAAATAATTTTAACACAACATTATAAAAAGGCTCCCTAATACACTGCCCCCAAAAAGTTAGACACTTTTGGGGGCATTTTTTATGACAAGAAAAGTAAAATATAGTGTAGCATTT
>NZ_JACALO010000061.1:0-9828 GCF_030328185.1 Empedobacter sp. 225-1
CTGAATCAAGCAAATGGGCAGCGGCTACTTTTGGGTTATGAACTCGGGAAAGGTTTCGCGAAGCGAAATAAATTAGTCAAAAAAAAAAAGGAAAACATCACTATTTTCCTTCTCTATTATTCTACTATTGGTTCTATTAAAATTTTGACTCGATAATTTGCATCACTTTATCGACTGTTTCTTCGAGATTCATCTGCGAATTGTCAACTTCTATGGCATCACCTGCTTTGCGAAGGGGTGAATAATCACGGTGAGAATCGATATAATCTCTTTCGTTCACATTTTTTAGTACCTCATCTAACGGAATGTCTTTTCCTTGCTGCTGATATTCTAAAAAGCGACGCTTTGCTCGTACTTCTGGCGAAGCTGTTACAAAAATCTTGACATCAGCTTTTGGAAAAACTGTTGTTCCGATATCGCGACCATCCATCACAATACCACCTTTTTCGCCCATCTGTTGCTGTAAAGCCACGCAATAATCGCGAACTGCAGGAATTTCGGAAATTGGACTAACCATTTTAGAAACTTGCATGGTGCGAATCTCATCTTCAACATTTATTCCATTCAGGTATGTTAAATTCTTTTGTGTTAAAGAATCTTGTATAAATTCTATCTTAATGTTAGATAAATTGGCTATTAATGATGTTTCATCAATTTTATTCTCAGCAATATACTGATGCTGAAACGCATATAAGGTTACGGCGCGATACATTGCACCACTATCAATGTGAGTATAACCAAGATTTTTTGCAATAATTTTTGACATCGAACTTTTTCCGGTAGAAGAATATCCGTCGATTGCAATAATTAAATTTTCTTTCATCTAAATAGAAATTGAAGACAAAGATAAGATTTTATAGTGGTTTGAAAAGTTTTTATAACCAAGGATTACTTCTCCAATAATCACGACCTTGAATAATGCGGTCTAAATTAATGATTAGTCCAAAATGATTTGAGCCACCAGATTTGTGGTAATTCGCGTGTCCAAACTCGAATCGGAAAGCATTCACTCGAATTCCAAAACCATACGTTAATCCAGATAATGAGCGAACTCCCTCGGCTGCTAACTCATTTCCTCGTTTGAAATTATACCCTATTCGCATGTTAAAATCTGAATTTGGAAACAACTCTGCTCCTACTGAAACGTGATCCATCATTTTTCGTCCATTAGATACTTCTTGTCCACTCTTATTATAGGATTGAGAAATATCAAATTTCTGTAAATCGTGCAAAGAAAATGTAAATTCTAACGGAACATATTCCAATCGATGTGAGATTCCTAAGTTAACTTGCGTTGGCATGTCTTCTTTTTTCCCATTGTACGTTTGGATTTGTCCTCCGATATTACGCACAACCAGCGATACATTGATATTTTTATCGAAATCATGATAGGATAATCCTACATCTCCAGCTATTGCCGAAGATTTATACGATTCGATAGTAGAATTGATGTATTTAACATTTGCTCCAATTGTCCAATAATCACCTAAAACACGTGCATAACCCACTGTTATTGCTGCATCATTCGCTTTGAAATTCCCTGTAATATTTCCACTTTCATCCGTTCCGATTAGTTTTCCGTAATCTACATATTGACCATGTACAGAAAGATAATTCTCTTGATCGATTTCATAGACTGTTGAAAATGTACCAAAATCGACATCTGCAATATAATTCACATAATTGATTCCGAATTGTCCGTGCATATCACGATTCATCAATGCAGGGTTCCATAAAGACGAATTAGGATCAGCATCCCAAGAAGTCGCTGCATTTCCTCCCAAAGCTGCTTGACGTGGTGATGTTGTAATGTTTAAAAACTCGTAAACACGCGTTCCATCTTGCGCAAAAATCGAAGACGACAGCGCGATAAACAATAATGTACTTAGGTTTTTAAACATTTAGCAAAAATAAGGATTTTGTAGAATAACGAAAACAGAATGATTTTGGTATATGAGAAACAAAATTTTAAGCTTTCTGAAAAAAAAAGCCTAACTTCAATTTTCCTAAAAACACATTATGGAATTTTTTATTGCCATTATTATAATTGTCTTAATTGTGATTTTGTTTAACAAAGTTTCTCAACTCAAAAAACAGCTTGATGAACAAGAAACGAAACTTAGACATTTGCAACAGCAATTAGACGAAAAAGAAATAACCATTAAATCAACAACAATTGTGGAGCAACCCAAAAAAGTTGAAGAAGCTGTTGCACCTCAATCCGAAATTGTTTCATTTAATAAGACAGAACCACCAAAACGTATTTTTGACGAAGTTCCTCCAAGACAAAAAACAGAAAATAATATTGACAAGCACCTCAACAATGGGATTACATTTATCAGAGATAATTTCTTAACTATTTTTGGAATTGTAACCTTAGTTTTAGGAATTGCTTATTTCGTGAAATATGCGATTGACCAAAATTGGATCAACGAAACATTTCGTGTGTTAATTGGACTTGTAGTGGGCTTGAGTATTATTGGTATAGCACACAACATTAGGAAAAACTACGCTATCTTTTCTTCTATCTTAATTGGAGGAGGATTAACCGTCATGTACTTCACGCTAACCATTGCTTTTCGAGAATATCAGTTACTTTCTCAACACGTAACTTTTACGTTATTAACACTCGTTACAATTTTCTCAATTGTTATGGCGATGTTGTACAATAGACAAGTCTTGGCTATTTTTTCTATACTTGGAGGTTTTACAGCTCCATTGATGATTAGCACAGGCGAAAGTAATTATATTTTCCTGTTTGCTTACTTGGTTATTCTCAATCTTAGCATGCTCTTTATGGCATGGCGAAAAAACTGGCAAGTTATTTCGTTTATCGCTTTTTGTTTTACGTCTATATATAGTATCTCATGGATTGATCAATCTAAAACCTCATCGCAATTTCTATTCTTCACATTACTTTACGCTATTTTTACAATAACAAGTTTATTGAACTATTTCAAAAAAGGTGAATTTTCGGTTTGGAATAGCCTTTTACTAATACTCAACACCATTTTGTCTACCATTTTGATTTCGTCTGTTTATTATTTCATGTTTGGTCATCAGAATGGACTAATTGCTTTTATTTTCAGTTTAATAAACATTTTGGGTGCATTTTATATTTACAAAACGTCTAAAAATAATTTATTACAAAATACCTTAATAGGTTTGAGTATTGCCCTAATTACTGCTGCGATTGCATTACAATTCAAAGCAAATGTTGTTTCGGTTTGTTTTGCAATAGAATCTACGTTATTATTATTTCTGTGGAAAAAAAGTCGCGAAAATATTTTCAAAATCTTTTTCATCGCAATGTTTCCATTTCTTTTGATTGCTTTATGTGTTAATTGGTTTGATTATATCGATAGCAATTCGCGTTTACCACTTTTATTCAATCATGTTTTTATCACAAGTATCATTGCACTAATTTGTTCTATCGCGAATATATATTTGATGAAAGATTTCGAAACAGAAGAACAATTCTTAGGGTTCAAGCTCAATCATTCAAAATTCATCTTCATCTCAACATCACTTTTATTGATGTATACAGGAATATTGTTCGAATTAATTTACCAAATCGAACCTTATTTCAACTTTATGATGATTATAAGTTACATTTTGATTTATACTTTATTCCTTATTGCTTTAATTTTAGCACTACGGAAAAGACTAAATTTAGGAAGTACATTGCAGCTAGTATTGCAGATTTCAGCTGGATTGTGCGTTCTACTTTTACCACTGTTTGCTAATATTCCGTTGTTATCAAGTAAAACGAATTACGGCATCAATAGTTATTTTATTTACTTAACTTATCTACTTCCTACCGCTTATCTCGTCTATTTAATTGTAAAAAATCACGATTTCAAAACCTCAACTGCCAAACAAATCATCAGTATGCTTTTGGTTGTTTACGTGATTAGTTTTGAGAAATACAATTCGTTTATGTTATTAACACTAAATGAGGGAACAACTAACTTTTCACATCAAGCAGATATTTTTCGAATGATATTATTACCGATTATATGGGCAGTATTGGGATTTGTGTTGATTTATTTTGGATTAAGAAAACAACTCAAAGGCTTTCCTATAGTAGGAATTGCTCTATTTGGATTGATCATTCTAAAATTATATTTGGTTGATGTTTGGGAAATGAGTAATGTTTATAGAATTATATCGTTCATTGTTTTAGGAATACTCATTCTGTTCACATCTTTTATGTATCAAAAATTAAAAAATTTGATGAAGAATTTGATGGAAAAACCAAATGATAACACAGAAGCTGAACAATAATGTTCAGCTTCTGTGTTAAATATTTCTATTCAGTGCTTCTGCTATGACACGCATATCATCCGAAGAAGGCGATTCGTAGATTTCTAAATGAAAATATGGAACAACCGCAATAATATGATCAAAAATATCTGCCATTATCACTTCATATTCATTCCAAACTGTTGTATTGGTAAACATAAACAATTCGATTGGCAAACCATGTTCTGTTGGTTGAAGTTGGCGAACCTCGAACATTAAATCTTTTCTAATCTTAGGACTATTATACGTGTATGTTTTGATGTATTGACGAAATAATCCAATATTTGTCATCCGTCTTCCATTTGCTAAGATTGTTGGATCAACTTTGTTCGATACATTATATTGTGCAATTTCATTAGAGCGATCAACAATAAAATCATACAACATTCTAATTTTTTTTAATTCTTCAATTTCATCTTCAGTTAAAAATCGAATCGAATTCATTTTTATGTTTATCGAGCGTTTTATTCGTCTTCCTCCTGCATTTTGCATTCCTCGATAATTGCGAAACGAATCCGAAACCAATGCATACGTTGGAATGGTAGTAATGGTTTTATCAAAATTCTGCACTTTCACTGTACCTAAATTAATTTCTATGACCGTTCCGTCTGCGCCATATTTCGTCATCTCAATCCAATCACCTACACGCACCATATCATTCATGGAAACTTGTATACTCGCTACAAATCCTAAAATCGAATCTTTGAAAACCAACATCAAAACTGCAGATGCAGCACCCAACGAAACCAAAAATGTAATAGGTGATTTACCTGTCACAATCGAGAAAATAAGAATTCCACAAATAAAAAACAACGTAATATTCATTACTTGCAAATAACTATCAATTGGTTTGTCCGCAAATGATTTTTTGCTTCGAAGAAAATCTCTAAATGCTCTGAAAACTGCATTAAATAATAGTCCTATCGAAATTACCAACATAACATCCGTTATTTGCATTGCTATTTTTATCCAATTCGGAAACCCTTTGAAGATAAGCGGAATGGATTCTTTAGCAACAATAACAGGTAAATGTGCGTTGCAAACTGTAAAACTCTATTTTTGATTAATAGATCATCAATCTTTGTTTTACTTTTCTGAATAACGTTTGTCAATACTAACAACAATACTTTACGCAATAAAAAATCGATGGCATATAAGATTACAACAAGTGCTATCGATAATAATATCGTCGTGATTATTGTGGTTGAATAACTCGAAAGACCTAATTGTGCAATTAATTCGAGTGTTGAGCGATACAAATCGCTTTGGATATTTTCATTTAAAAGCTCCATCTATTAAAAACTAATGCAACAAAAATAAGTGTATCCTTTTCATAAATACTATTAACTGACAAAATACATTGAATTTTCTATGGTTAATTTATTTTGATTCAAAGGAAAGAAAACATTATATTTGTTAGATTAATCTAACTTATTTATTGAATTAATGTTTTCAACCCCTTTAATATTTGCTTTTAGTTTAACCTTTCTTGCTGGAATCAGTACTGGAATTGGAAGTATTTTGTGTTTATTGTACAAAAAATTCAATCCAAAATTTTTAGGTGTGATGTTAGGGATTTCTGCTGGAGTAATGCTATATGTATCTTTTGTAGAAATTTTAACAAAAGCACGATTATCTTTATCAGCTGTTTTTGGAGAAAAGTTAGGTTATAGTTATACGTTATTGGGATTTTTTATAGGAATATTAATTATTATTCTAATTGATAAAATTTTACCACATCATCACCACGAAAAAAATAAAACAGAAACAACCGATCAAAAACTTTTACGATTAGGAATGTTTTCTGCTTTGGCATTATCTATTCACAACTTCCCTGAAGGTTTAGCCACTTTTCTTTCTGCATTAGAAAATCCGACCTACGGCATTTCAATCGCTGCCGCAATTGCCATACATAACATTCCAGAAGGAATCGCAGTAGCGATACCTATATATTATGCAACAAAAAATAGAAAGAAAGCTTTTTGGTATTCTTTTCTTTCAGGATTAACAGAACCAATTGGCGCTTTAATCGGATATTTTGTCCTTTTGCAATTCTTTGATGAATCAATTTTCGGAGCAATCTTCGCAAGTGTTGCTGGAATGATGGTGTATATTTCGATTAATGAACTAATTCCAACTGCTAAAGAATATGCCGGAAAAAAATTATCTACTTACGGTATCGTTATCGGTATGTTTGTGATGGCTGTGAGTTTGGTGTTGTTTATGTAATAAGTTTTCGGAAAATAAAAAAAGCTTTAATCAAATTGATTAAAGCTTTTGAGGTTCCTAGCGGATTCGAACCGCTGTGGACGGTTTTGCAGACCGCTACCTAGCCTCTCGGTCAAGGAACCATTCCCGTTCTTTTGGACTGCAAATATAGTAATATTTTCAGAAAAAAAAACTTTAATATGTTTTTTCTAAAATAATACTTACTTTTTCTACATGCCCACCAATAGGAGGATTCAGCTTAGACAATTTTACTTTAGCATAAGTCACATTCGTAAGTTCTTGACCTATACGATCTAATACTCTTTTACAAACATGTTCTAACAATTTAGATCGAACCCCCACTTCTTCCTTTACAATTTTATTTAAGGATACATAATCCAAGGCATCAACTAACTCGTCCGAATCACATGCTTTTGTAAAATCGGCATGTGCTTCCAAATCAACCAAATAATCCGAACCAATTCTTGCTTCTTCTTCTAAGCATCCGTGATTCGAATAAATTTTTATATTCTCTAAAATAATTATTCCCATTTTCCAAAGATAAAAAAAGACTTGCGTATTTCTACACAAGTCTTATATTGTTTAAAATTTTAAACCTTATTATTTAGCAGATGCAAATCTTTCTGCAACTTTATCCCAGTTAATTACATTGAAAAAAGCCTCGATATAATCAGGACGACGATTTTGGTAGTTTAAGTAATAAGCATGCTCCCAAACATCTAATCCTAAAACAGGGAATCCTTGTACATCAGCAACTGGCATCAAAGTAGAATCTTGATTTGGAGTTGATGTTACAACTAATTTACCATCTTTTACGATTAACCAAGCCCATCCAGAACCAAAGCGTGTTGCAGCAGCTTTAGCAAATTCATCTTTGAAAGCTTCGAAAGATCCAAAAGCAGCATTAATTGCTTCAGCAACTTCAGCAGTTGGTTGTTTCGCTCCACCTGGAGTTAAAATTTCCCAAAATAAATTGTGGTTGTAAAACCCACCACCATTGTTACGAACAGCTGGTTTATCTGTACCTTTAGCTAAGATTTCTTCGATTGTAGCATTTGCTAAATCAGTTCCTTCAATAGCGGCATTTAAGTTATTTGTGTACGCAGCATGGTGTTTATCATGGTGAATTTCCATTGTTTTTGCGTCAATATGAGGTTCTAATGCATCAAATGCATAAGGTAATTTTGCTAATTCAAAAGCCATAATATTTATTTTTTAGATTTATTTTCTCGTATAAAGATACGTATTAACTCTACAAAAACGATTCCGAAGTGATAGAATTTTAACATTATTTAATAGTAAAAGCTTATTTTAGTAAAAGATTATAATTTTTTGAGATGAAAATACTTTGGAAAATAATAAAATGGTTCATTATAATCATTTGCGTATTAATTCTAACTCTTTATGCAACAGGGAATGATTACATTTTTCGTGGTGTAAAATTAACTTATATGAAAGGTGAAAAAACAGCTAATATAAATGACTACAAAGATTTTGACAATAATGTAATTTTGGCAGGTTCTCCGCGAGTTTGGCATCAACATTTGGATTATAATCAATTTCCTTTGTCAGTTAACTTTGAAAAAGAGATGAAAGATTTTGGTACAGCTGGATTTGTTATCATCAAAGATCATCAGATTCTGAGCGAATATTATTTTAACGGTTATGCACAAAATGATATTACCAATTCGTTTTCGATGGCAAAAACATTTACGACAATGATGTTAGGAAAAGCAATAGAGCAAGGTTACATCAAAAGCTTAGATCAAAAAATCACTGATTTTATTCCAGAATTTAAAGATGATCGATTTGGTTCGCAATGTACAATTGGCGATTTATCTGCTATGACATCAGGATATGATTGGGATGAAGATTATTATTTTCCTCTTAATCCTACTGCAAAAGCGTATTATGGAGATGATATTGTGAAACAAATGTTAGATCGAAAATTTGTTTCTCAACCAGGAAAACATTTTAAATACCAGTCGAGTGATACACAATTATTAGGAATCGTTATTGAACGTGCTATTGAAAATAAATCGTTATCGCAATATTTCCAAGAAGAGTTTTGGCAACCTATGGGAATGGAAATGGATGCACAATGGTCCAAAGACAATCCAAAAGGAATGGAAAAAACCTACTGTTGTTTCAATGCGACAACTCGCGATTTTGCAAAGCTTGGACAATTGTTACTGAATGATGGAAATTGGTATGGAAAACAGATCTTAGATTCTACATTTGTACAGAAAATGGTTTTACCAAACAAAAAAGCGTTCGAACCAAATGAACCAAAAATTTATGGTTATTCTGTTTGGATGGATTACGATTACAAGACACCTTTTTATGCAATGTTAGGACATTTGGGACAACGTGTCATTGTAATTCCGTCAGAAAAAATAGTAATTGCCCGAACAGGGAAAACACATAATGATCTTCCAAATAACCATCCAATAGCCGATGGTGATGTTTATCGATTAGTTGACGAAGCGATGCGTATTAATCAAAAAGTAAAAGAAAATGATCCAACGAATTCCTTACAGTAAAATATTATTTTTAGACATCGAAACGGTTCCACAAACAGATGATTGGAACCTTTTATCAGACAGAACAAAAGCGCTTTGGGAAAAGAAAACAGCTTATCAACGTAATAATAATGAAATTTCTCCAGAAGAATTTTACCATGAACGTGCAGGCATTTTGGCTGAATTTGGTAAAATTGTTTGTATTTCTGTAGGGATTGTTGTCAAAGATTCATTTATTCACATCAAAAGCTTCTATGGACACGACGAAAAGAAATTGTTAGAAGATTTTAATTCGATGTTAATTGAAAATTTTTTCAAACCAGATCATCTATTATGTGCACATAATGGAAAAGAATTTGATTTTCCTTACATCGCTCGCCGAATGATGATTAATCAAATTGAAATTCCTGCAATTCTACAATTATTTGGTAAAAAACCTTGGGAAGTTCAGCATTTAGATACCATGGAATTATGGAAATTTGGCGATTATAAAAATTATACATCGTTGGATTTATTAGCCAATGTATTCGAAATTCCTACGCCAAAAGATGATATAGATGGTTCGCAGGTCGCAAAGGTTTATTATAACGAAAATAATGTCGAACGCATTAAAGATTACTGTGAAAAAGATGTGGTGACCTTGATTAATGTTTTTCGAAAAATGAGATATGATATTCCGCTCTCGAGAAAAGAAGATTGTAACGTCCTGAAAAAATGATACAGGATTAGACCAATAAAATTTTATTTTAAACAGTACATATATTCGTATTTG
>NZ_JACALO010000062.1:0-9324 GCF_030328185.1 Empedobacter sp. 225-1
ACAAATACGAATATATGTACTGTTTAAAATAAAATTTTATTGGTCTAATCCTGTATCATTTTTTCAGGACGTTACAACGTGTAAAATTAATCGCCCATCAATCCTCCAACTAAAGAGTTGACAAAAGCTAAAACAATTCCGAATAATAAGGCGTACCAGAATCCATCAACATGAAAACTATCTCCCATAATTGCGCTCGCTAATAATATAATTACAGCCGTAATTACAAATGAGAATAATCCTAATGTTAAGATTGTTATAGGTAAGCTAATAAATTGTAGCAAAGGTTTTATAAAAGCATTTAAAAGACCTATAACAATTGCAACAATTATTGCAGATCCGTATCCTTTGATACTTACTCCAGGTAAAATGTTAGCAAGTCCAAAGACAACTAATGCTGATACAAAAAGATTAATAATAAAGCCCATAATTTATTTTTTTTAGATTAATATGTTGGTTTAAAATCAAAAGTTTTGCCAAATCGTTAAAAAAATTAATAAAAAATAAAAAAAGCTCAGAACGTGCTGAGCTTTAGTGTTATTGTATTGAAAAAAAATATTATAATTTTTCGAAAAGATATTTCATGTTAACTTCTTTATCAATAATTTGTGCTAAATCATCAACAGAAACACGTTTTTGTTCCATTGTATCACGGAAACGTAATGTAACAGAATTATCGTTTAATGAATCATGATCAACAGTGATACAGAAAGGTGTACCAATTGCATCCATACGACGGTAACGTTTTCCAATAGAATCTTTTTCTTCGTAAATTACATTGTAATCTAAACGTAATTTTTTCACGATTTGTTCTGCAAATTCTGGTAAACCATCTTTCTTAACTAATGGTAAAATAGCCGCTTTGATTGGTGCTAAAGCTGGTGGTAAAGCTAAAACTGTACGTTCTGATCCATCTTCTAATATTTCTTCTTTTAAAGAGTTTGAGAAAACTGCTAAGAACATACGATCCAAACCAACAGAAGTTTCTACAACATAAGGTGTGTACGATTCATTTGTTTCGTTATCGAAATATTGAATTTTTTTACCTGAATGTTGTTCGTGCGCTTTCAAATCGAAATCTGTACGCGAGTGAATTCCTTCTAATTCTTTGAATCCGAATGGGAATTTGAACTCAATATCAGCAGCAGCGTTTGCGTAATGCGCTAATTTCTCGTGGTCGTGGAAACGGTAATTATCATTTCCTAATCCTAAAGTTTGGTGCCATTTTAAGCGAGTTTCTTTCCATTTTTCGTACCAATCTAATTCTGTTCCTGGTTTTACGAAAAATTGCATTTCCATTTGTTCAAACTCACGTTGACGGAATATAAACTGACGCGCAACAATCTCATTACGGAAAGCTTTACCAATTTGAGCAATTCCGAAAGGTAATTTCATACGTCCAGATTTTTGTACGTTCAAGTAATTTAAGAAAATACCTTGAGCTGTTTCTGGGCGTAAATATAAATCCATTGCTTGATCTGCTGTAGCTCCTAATTTTGTACCGAACATCAAGTTGAATTGACGAACTTCTGTCCAATTTTTAGAACCTGTTACAGGATCAGCAATTTCTAATTCTTCAATCAAAGCTTTTACATCGTCCAAATCTTCGTTTTCCAAAGATTTACCCATGCGTGCTAAAATAGTGTTGATTTGATTTTGGTATTCTACAACACGAGGATTTGTCGCAACAAATTGATCTTTATCAAAAGCATCACCGAAACGTTTTGCAGCTTTAGCCACTTCTTTTTCGATTTTACCTTCGATTTTAGCACAATGATCTTCAATCAAAACATCGGCACGGTAACGTTTTTTAGAGTCTTTGTTATCAATCAAAGGATCATTAAACGCATCAACGTGACCTGAAGCTTTCCAAGTAGTAGGATGCATAAAAATAGCAGAATCAATGCCGACAATGTTTTCGTGCATTTGTACCATTGCTTTCCACCAATATTGTTTGATGTTATTTTTTAGCTCAGCTCCGTTTTGACCATAATCGTAAACGGCTGATAATCCATCATAAATCTCACTCGATTGAAAAATGAAACCATATTCTTTCGCATGAGAAACTACTTTCTTGAAAATATCTTCTGACATAATTAATTGTGTGTTCTTATTTAAAGTGCAATTTTAGTGAATTTTGACGACTATTGAGGTATATTTTCGTAAAATAGAAAAAACATTTGAGTTATTAAGAAAATATTATTATATTCAAACAATTAACATTAAATTATTTATGAACTTTAAAATTTAAAAATTATGAAAAAATTAATTATTCTTTCTTTCTTTCTTTAGGATCATTATTTTCATGTAGTAATAGTGATGATACAATAGAAACAAGTTTAAAAGAACCAGTTTTAGGAAAAGATATTTTTTTTAAAACACCAGATGAGATACTACCCGGAGTAGCAAATAGAGTGAAAGTTAGTTTTGAATTTGCAATTGGTAGAAAATCAAGAGTTTGTGCAGGTTTTGGAATTTGTAAATTGACTACTTTTGGGATTGAAATTGTAAGTAGACCTAATAGTAATTTAGCTTATGCAGTCGCTGATTTAGAACAAGAAAAGGCTATTTTAGAACTATCTTCTGAATATCAAGGTTCTAAAGTAGATGCTATTCTAAGAGTTGATGAAGATATAATGGATGAAGAAGGTTTATATAAACTAAAAGCAGGTAGTTATAAATTAGATTCAAGTATTGGTCAATATGGAGGATATGTAATTCCTTTTGAAATTCTTTAATTTTATATAACGAAAAAGCAAGAATTTTTAATTCTTGCTTTTTTCAATTTTAAAAGTATGAAAAATTTATTATTTACAATATTATTTATTTTTCCTTTCTTTGGTTTTTCACAAGAACTATATCAAGTAAAAACAATTACAAATTATCAGAAACTTCTAGAAGATTTAGAGAAAGATTCTGCTAATGTGATTTATAGTTTGAATAAATCAGAATTAGATAGTATTGTAAAACAATCAACTAAAAAATATACCTTAATACATAATTTTGCTGTGTGGTGTGCTCCTTGTGTAGAAGGATTACCAGAGTTCTTAAAATTAAGAGGAGAGCTGAGTCATAATATTCAATTTCTACTTCTTACAACTGATAAAGATAAAAGTATATATCTTACAAATGCTCAAAACGATTTTGTAGAAAAATATCATGTGAATTACCCTACCTTCAATATTTCAGATAAATATGCAAAAGGAAAAAAGAAAAAGTATCACAATTTTGTACAACTCTTAATTCCAAATCATAAAGATTATGGTATGGGAATTTCAATTCTTATTCGAAATGAAGATAATAAAGTTGTATACGCTTCAACTTACAATGAAACAAAAGATGAAATTTTAGGAAAAATAAAATTATTCATTAACTGATAATTCTATAAACAAATCAGAAAATGATATAAATTTTCTATTCTCTGTATTTCAAAATTTTGTTTATTTTTGTTCGACATGAAAATGCAACATTACATAAAATACGTTTTGTCAATAATTTTGATTTTTTCAAATCTTAGTTATGCATTTTCTATGCATTTTTGTCAAGGAGAGATGGAGCAAGTGAAGTTGAATCATCTTGATAATAATTCGTGCGAGATGGAAATGACAACTTCATGTTGTCCTCCGAAATCAGAATCAAATCACTGTGAGATTCCACAAGGAGAAACAGAAGAAGATGATGATTGTTGCAAGGATATTTCATATTCGGATAAATTTGTAGAAAAACAAACAGTTAAAATTCAGAAGCTTTTTCCGATAAGTTTTATTGCTTCAGAAATTCTTCAAATTAAAATTTCGTTTCAGAATGAAGAGGTTAACAATCAGTCAAGTTTTCTTGATTTTTATGTTGCATCAAATGCGCCTCCATATTATATACTCAATTCTCAATTAACATTTTACGAAGGCTAATAACCGTTTTATTTCGATTAAAAACTAATCAGAAAGCAATACGTTATTACTTGAATATTAAAGTACTTGATTAAATCAAAAATCAGCAAGTACATAATAATAAATAGGCATTTAGCCTTAAATCGTAAAAATGAAAAAAATATTCACTTCAGTATTAATACTAAGTGCTGCGTTAACTTACGCACAATCTACTTTAAAAGGAAAAATAACAGATCAAAATCAGCAAGCAATTGTTGGAGCAGAAGTATTCTGGGAATCGACAGATATAGCTGTACTCACAGATGAAAATGGAAATTTTGAGATCGAGAATTATCAACCAACATCAGTTTTAGGAGTTTTTTATGAGAATGAAACAACTACTTTCAAAGAGTTAAAAGACGAGTTTATAACTATTACAATCAATGTAAAAAATCATTTTGGCGATACGTCTTTAAATGAAGTTGTGTTACGAGATACAAGTAGTTCACTTAAAAAATCGAAGTTTGCAACCAATATGACGACAATGTCAAGCAAAGAATTGTTGAAAGCCGCTTGTTGTAATTTGGCTGAATCTTTTGAAACAAATCCTTCCATTGATGTCAATTTTTCGGATGCGGTAACAGGAAATAAACAAATCAAAATGTTGGGATTAACATCACCGTATATTTTGATTGCGGAAGAAAATATTCCGAATGTTCGTGGAGCATCACAAGCTTTCGGACTTGGATTTACACCTGGAACTTGGGTAGAAAGTATTCAGGTTACAAAAGGTGCGGGAACGGTGATTAATGGGTACGAAAGTATTTCTGGGCAGATTAATACAGAATTAATAAAACCTGCTGACAATATTCCATTGTTTGTCAATTTGTATGGTTCATCAGATTCTCGTTTCGAAGGGAATGTACATTTAAATAAAAAACTAAATGATAAATGGAGTTCTTCATTGTTTTTGCATGGAAACGCACGTTTATCTAAAAATGATATGAACGATGATGGATTTTTAGACAATCCACTTGGTCATCAAGTAAATGTGATGAATCGTTGGCAATATCAAAACTTAGAAAAAGGTTGGGTTGGATTCTTTTCTGCACGATATCTGAATGATCAAAAGCAAGCTGGACAGTTAGATTTTGATAAAAAACGCGACAAGTTGACAACTAATTATTGGGGATCAGAAATCAATACAAATCGTGTTGATGTTTCATCAAAAATAGGATATGTTTTTCCAGAAATGCCTTATCAAAGTATGGGATTACAAACAGCGTTTAGTTACCATAAACAAGATTCTTATTTTGGACTGAATCAATATGATATCGAACAACAGAGCTTTTATGCTAATTATATTTTTAGTTCGATTATTAGCAATACAAAAAATAAATTCTCTACAGGAGCGAGTTTTACGTACGATAAGTTCAAAGAATTTGTAGCGCTTCCGACAGATGCGAATTATGATCGAATTGATAATTCAGCAGGAGCATTCTTCGAATATACCTTTGATAATATGAAAAATTTCAATATGATTGCAGGGCTTCGTGCAGATTATCACAATCGAATGGGTTTCTTTTTGACGCCACGTTTGCATACACGCTATACACCTGCAAAAGGAACAACCATAAAAGCTTCTGTTGGTCGAGGAAAACGCATGAATAATATTTTTGCAGAAAATCAAAATTTGTTTGCTTCATCAAGACAATTTAATATTATTGGAGATGGAGGAGAGATCTATGGTTTAGATCCAGAAATAGCTTGGAATTATGGTTTTTCTGTAACGCAAGAGTTTAAATTATTTGGAAAAAACGCAGATATTACAGCAGATTTTTATCGAACAGATTTCGAAAATCAAATTGTAACCGATATTGATTATTCAGCTCGTCAGGTTCGTTTTTATAATTTAGAAGGCGATTCGTATGCAAATTCTTTTCAGTTTGATTTTAATTATAATCCATTTACACATTTCAAAATAAGAGCATCATACAAATATTATGATATCGCTACTGATTATGAAAAAGGAAAATTAGAACGTCCATTGCAAGCAAAACATCGTTTCTTTACGAATTTAGAATATGAAACGCATGAAACGCATGAAAAAAATTGGCGTTTTGATATTACTTATAATTGGATAGGAAAACAACGTTTACCAAATACATTGGACAATTTGCCAGAAAATCAATTGAACGAGTATTCGAATCCATTCGGAACAATGAATTTTCAGATTACAAGAGTTTTTTCAAAACGATTTGAAGTGTATGTAGGAGGGGAAAATGTAACAAATTATCAACAAAAACGTGTCATTTTAGGAGCTGATAATCCTTTTGGTTCAAATTTCGATAGTTCGATAGTTTATGCACCAGTTTTTGGACAAATGTATTATGCTGGATTAAGATTTAGTTTAAAATAAAAATCATATAAAAATGAAAAAATTATTAACTTTTGCTTTAGTTGCGACTTTAGGAATTAGCGCACAAGCACAAAATAAAAATGCAAAACATGAATTGCATGTGAAAGGAAATTGTGGTCAATGTAAAGAACGTATAGAGAAAGCGGCTTATGCAGTGAAAGGTGTTAAAATAGCCACTTGGGACGAAGATACACATAACTTGCATATTGTTCTGAATGAGACAAAAAATAAGGTTGATGCGGTAGAAAATGCAGTAGTTGCAGTTGGGCATGATACGAATGAGAAACGTGCAGATGATAAGGTTTACGAAAATTTACACTCTTGTTGTTTGTACGAACGCGAGGAGGCTGAAGGAGAGCATTACACCGAAGCTAATCCTAAAAAAGATGAGGATCATTCAAAACATCAACATTAATTTTATTTTTATGGAATATGAAAAAAAGACATCAGTTTTGATGTCTTTTTTTTGTTTTCAGCAATTAAGTTAATTTCTTAATGTTTAATTAATATTAACACTTTATCTTTGCAGTCCTTCTCTTTTTTTAAGAGATTTTAACAATAAAATCACAACAAGTCATGATCGGACAGATTGTAGAAATACCATACGAATCGTTAGTTTATCAGAAAGAAAAGCCTGTTTTTTTATCGAAAGAGGAAGAACTTTTTTGGAGAGTTGAACAAAGGCGATATTCACTTTTTGATGGATTTATTGTTGGTGAACATAATGGAGTAGAAGGATTTGAAATTGGTCAACGAAAAGGTTTGAATGTAAGTGGAAAAAAATTGCCTGTCTATGTGATTGGAATTGATGAACATGAAAATAGGCTTTTTGTAGGTCAAGGAAAAGATCATCCCGGATTATTTTGTGATGTATTCCTTTTTACTGATCAAAATATTAATTGGTTAACGCAATCAATTGACGAAGAAGAAATAGATGTTGAAGTTACTTCATCTATTTTGAGAGAAAAGAAAGAAGCAAAGTTTTATCAATTTGGTGAGAAATATTTTTTGGAATTTAATATTCAAATTCCATTAATCTTGAAAAATTATACAATAGAACTTTCTTGTAACAAAACAAACTTTATAAAATTAAATAAATAATTACTTTAAAAATGAAATTGAAATTTACATTTCTATCATTTGCTTTAGCATTAT
Organism: Empedobacter sp. 225-1; assembly: GCF_030328185.1. Taxonomy (NCBI): domain Bacteria; kingdom Pseudomonadati; phylum Bacteroidota; class Flavobacteriia; order Flavobacteriales; family Weeksellaceae; genus Empedobacter; species Empedobacter sp. 225-1. The sequence goes on from NZ_JACALO010000062.1 coordinate 7,441, forward strand.
TTGCTCAAGCACAAAAAGCTCCAGCATATTACTCGAGCATTGATTTTAATAAATCTAAAAATGAACTTAAGAACGAGTTAGCAACATTGATTTCTGATACGCATAAGAAAAATGTTTCTTATTCTGCGGGTTTAAAAGAATTGTTCAAAACAAGTGATGCAGATCCTCAGAATCCATCTAATTTATTATTAATTTACGGATCTCAAGATTCGGGAACGCACCAAAGAAGTCGTTCTTTTTCTGGATCTTGGAATAGAGAGCATGTTTATGCAAAATCGAAGGGAACGCCAAATTTAGGAACTTCAGGTCCTGGTGCGGATGGTCACCATTTACGTCCAGCTGATATGAGTTTAAATAGTAAAAGAGGAAATTTATCTTTTGATGATGGAGTAGGAGCAATGGCGATGAAAACTAACCGTGGAGGTTGGTATCCAGGAGACGAATGGAAAGGAGATGTAGCTCGTATTCTGATGTATATGTATGCAAGATATAATTCGAGAGCTTTACCTCTTAATATTACATTTGGGCCAAGTACATATTCTTCAGATTTTCCTGATATTTTATTAAAATGGAATGTAGAAGATCCTGTATCTCAATTTGAGATTCAAAGAAATAATGTTGTTGCAAATGTACAAGGAAATAGAAACCCTTTTATTGATAATCCTTATTTGGCGACAGTTATTTGGGGTGGACCTGACGCGCAAAATACTTGGCCAGAATCTTTCGGAGGAGAAGGCGGAGGTGAGCCAGATACAGAAAAACCTACGGTTCCTACAAATTTAGCGTCTACAAATGTAACTTCTTCAAGTGTATCTTTAACTTGGACAGCTTCTACAGATAATGTTGGTGTGAATCGTTATGATGTTTACATGAACAACGAATACAATTCAACAGTTAACTATAACAATGCTACAATTTCTGGTTTAAAAGCTTCTTCTACGTATTCTTTTTATGTTGTTGCAAAAGATTATGCAGGAAATAAATCTGATAACAGTATTGCAATAGAAGTGACAACTCAAGAAACTAACACAGGGGGGGGGTCTGGAGAAGGAACAACTTGTGGAACAGAAGACTTTGAGAATATTCCATCAACAGGAGGTACACCACCTGCATCATCTTACACTGATAGAACTTGGTCTAATAATGGAATTGTGTGGAGTGCTACTAATGCAAGAACAGATAGACAAGTTTATATCGATGGAGATAGTAACAAAGCAATTTGTATAAAAAAAGGAACTTTAACATCTTCTACTATTTCTAGAGGAATAGGTTCTTTATCCGTTAAAACGTATTTACCATTTTCAGATTCTGAAGGTTTTTATACGTTAAAAATTAACGGAGAAGTAAAAGGACAAATTCCTTATTCTAAAAAAGCCAAAACGACTACAATCGAAAACATCAATGTTGAAGGAGATGTTGTCATCGAATTGGTTGATGAAACAACAAATAACCGTGTTTCTTTTGATAACTTGTCTTGGACTTGTTACGAAAAATTAGCAACGGATGATGTGAATATGAATTCAGCGAAATTAGTTATATATCCTAATCCGGTTAAAAATCATGAGTTTATTATCAATGGAGTTGAGAAGAACGAAACGATTCAGATTTATAATCTTAATGGACAATTAGTTCAAACCATTCAACACGTAACTAACAATTCAAAAGTTAAATTGAATAATTTACCTAAAGGAATTTACATCGTGAAAACAAAAAATCAATCCAATAAAATTATTATTAATTAATAATAGTAGCTATTGAATCAAATAAAATAACCAGCTCAATGAGCTGGTTATTTTATTTGATATATATGTCCCGTCCTGAAATAGCGATACAAAAAAGAAATCGTTATTATGGAAGAAAGAAGCAATTATGTCAAACGTACTC
>NZ_JACALO010000063.1:0-8952 GCF_030328185.1 Empedobacter sp. 225-1
TAGTAGATTTCTGACTCGAAAATATCGTTTTTACTACAGAAAATGAGTAGATATTATAAGCAGTTTTTTATTCATCGCTTCCAATGTAGCTCAAATCTTTGTTTTTTTTGTCTAACTGAAATCGAAAATGATATGTACCGTTTTCTATTTTGTTATTTGTCCAATATTCCCTTTCAAAATAATTATTTGTTTCAAAAATCAACTGTGTCAGAGGTTTTGTATGCTGGAAGCGGAAGCTCGGTATAATCTGTAAAATGTTCTTTATAATTTTTAGATGTCTTTATTGTCTCAGAAATACGGTTAAAATCATTGTCGGACAGTTTTAACGTAAATGTTTCATAGTAGTCTCTGAAACCTCTTGCTTCGTTCTTTAAAATTTTGAAATCGTCTTTTAATTCTATATTATGATAGCTGAGAATTTTTGTAGCATCTTTCTTACTAAATGTCCAGTCTGAAATCCAAGGTTGCATTATGAGAAGAAAAAATCCTACAATCAGAATTGTCGATATTACAAGTCCTATTTTCTTAAAAGCAGTAAAAATCCAATAAGAAATGAAAATTATTTGGAACATAATAATCACAAGCCAAATAAAATTTACTAGAAAGTCTAAATTTCCGATTAGTGTCAGAGTTATTATTACTGCTAAAGTTCCTCCAGCGATATATCCAGCCAGACATTGTCCTTTTTTAAACGGAATAAAAAAGCATAGAAATGTCAATCCATAAAGTATTAAGGTTGCTGTAATCGTAAAGGCATTCATTTCTTGCATTGTGTCGTCTAAAAATTGCTGGTAACATCAGTCTGTGAAAAAAGTACACAACTCCCTTTCAAATATAGTTAGTATTTCTGAAATTCATAAGGTATTCATAATTCACGGTTTTATACCTATAATCAATGGTTTAGACAGACAAAAACGCTAAATTAACTATAAAAAAAGCAGTAATCGTAAAATTACTGCTCGTATATCTTAAAAGTACACAGTGATTATTAGTTCATCTACCTCATGCATTCTATTTGTTTTTGTATTCGGTGAACCTAAAGGTTTAGTGTCTTCCAGACAAGACGACCCAAGGGCTTTGCCCGAACAGAGCGAAGCTAAAGCTTTGTTATTACACGACGTTTTTATTCTAAAACTTCAGCAGGAATTATTTTTTCAAGTAATGTTTTCATTCTCGGATTATCAACTGTAACAAATTTCCAGTTTTTTAAGTCAGAGTTAGAACTTGCTATTGCAACTTTTTTAGCATTAATTTTAAAAAATCCTGATGATTTATCTAATGAGACATTTCCTTTACCAAACTTGTTTTCAAAAGAATTTATTAAAGCTTGTACTTTGCTTTCATCAGTTAAATCAAGATCAATCATTTTCATTTCAATAGGCGAAAAGTACTCAACCTTTATATAATCAATATTTTCGATTCTTTTAGAATCACTAATTTCAGATATTATTGGTTTTGAAGTTTTATACTCAATATTTGGCATTTTATAAACTGCTTCAAGTAAACTTTTCATTGATTCCTTTGGAATTATTTCGAATAGTTTTGGATTTGTATATTCTAATGCATCATCAATTTTATTATCTAAAACAAGCTGATTATAATCCATAAAATCTCGTTCAACATTTTGTTTAGCAGTCTGAGCAAACGCAAAGTTTACAGATAAAAATAGAACAGCACTTAATAATAATTTTTTCATTTTATACGTAATGTTTGGAAAAATTTAGTGTAACATCAGTCTGTGAAAAAAGTACACAAACTCCTTTCAAATATAGTTAATATTTCATCAATTCATTAGGTATTCATAATTCACAGTTTTATGCATATAATCAATGGTTTAGACTGACAAAAATTCTAGATCAGCCCAAAAAAAAGCAGTAATCGTAAAATTACTGCTTGTATATCTTAAAACTGCACTTCGAAAACTCCATCATACGTATTGAGCTTCCTACGGTTTAACTCATCTATTTGATTTGTTTTGTTTTTGTATTCGGTAAACCTAAAGATTTCGTGCACTCCGGTCAAGACGACCCGAGGGCTCTGCCCGAACAGAGCGAAGCTAAAGCTTAGTTATTAGCAGCATCACCGCAGAAGTGATGCTGTATTGTATCAGACGTAGTCGAGGCACAATAACTAACAAAATATTGGTTTTTAGATTGAATTAAGAACAGCGATTATATCATCTCCGTATTTTGTAATTTTTTGTCCACCACTAACAAAGCCCTTTACTTTTGAAAGTTCATCTACTGATTGAGGTTTTATTTTAGTTATGGTCATAAGCTCTGTGTTATGAGCAACTACATAACTAGGAACATTTAATTCACTCGCTTTGTCTTGTCGCCATTCTCTCAAAACATCATAAATATTTTTCTCTTCTTCTGTAAGTTCTGTTTCCGAAATTACAGCATTTTTTTCAGAGTTTCTGTCTTGTCTGTTTGTTTTTTGCTCCTCATAAAAAACTAAAATTGACCAAAAGTTAGGCTGTCCATTTATGAGCTCTGTTACTGTTTTCTTGACAACTACATTGTCCAAAAAACTATTTAAAGTGTCTTGGTCTATTTGTAAATTTTCTTTGTTCAGCCGTATGTAAAAGTGCTTTATTTTCATTTTTATACTGTTAAATTGTCAAGTTACGGTTGTCCCAAGCGGTTGCTGCTAACGTCAGTCTGTGAAAAAAGTACACAAACTCCTTTCAAATATAGTTAATATTTCATAAATTCATAAGATATGAATAACGAAGCGTTTTATACCTAAAATTAGTGGTGTAGACAGACAAAAATGCTAAATTAACTATAAAAAAAAGCAGTAATTGTAAAATTACTGCTCATGTATCTTAAAGCTGCACTTCGAAAACTTCATCATACGTATTAAGCTTCCTAAGGTCGGCCTGCCCTGAGTTTATCGAAGGGTTCAACGGGCTTTACTTCATGGTTTATTATTTGTTTTAGTATTCAGTGATTTTCAATTCATCTTGTGCCCACCCACCGGACAAGACGACCCGAGGGCTCTGCCCGAACAGAGCGAAGCTAAAGTTTAGTTATTAGCTGTAGTCTCTTATATTTTATTCACCACTTGTAGTTGATTGGCTTTGATTCGATTTTATAAACAGCATTATAGTAAATGAGCTTCGAAACAATAACAGGTTTCTGATATTTGAAAAAATAGATTTCTGCTTCCATATCTTTAAAATCGTTTTTTAGTACAAACTCTTTTAAATCTGAAAGGCTTTTAATGATAAGCTGTATAATAGCTTCTATCCGTTGTATAGAACAATCGCCTTAATCTCTAATTCATTGATTGCAATTTCCAACTCAGACATTATTTTGTTGTAAAATTTATCCATTGAGTTGTCTTAAAATAATCATACATTAATAAATATAAGTTTGCATAAACGTGCCAATTAGGAACTATTCAGTTCATTTGAACACACTGCTTAGTGCTTATTATAGGGGGGATTACCAGCTTCGCTTTCCATCCCCATTTACTATATAATCTGCCCTGTCACAAATGAACTATCATTTAAAACATCCTTCCTTAAATATTTACTTTCACTGAAACAGGCATTGTGGACTAATACAAAAAGTAACTTATTTTACCTATTACTCTTACTAATCTTCACGCTCAATTTCTTCATAATATTCTTTTTTCAACACCTCTATTTTTTCATTAAGCTCTTTTCTGATTTTAGAAGGTAGAGCTTTTAGTTTCTTTAGTTGAAAACCTAAAACAATTCCCGTAATACCAGAAAAAATGAAGGCTAAAGCTGTCATTACCACTAATGATATTCCTGTGAAAATTGGGTTGAATAATAGAATAATGGAAAACACAAGTCCCAGAATACTTGCTATGGCAAGATTCCCCCATTTTAAAGAGCCATAATTTTTAAGCTCAAAAGAGAACCCCAATCCTTGTATCGAACGAAACATAAGTGTAAAGCCAACAACAAGTGGTAATGTAAATGCTGATATTTCAGGTCTGGATAATAGCATCAGACCGATAACCGTATTAAAAATACCTCCCGTCAAATACCAACCCCATCCCTCTATTATTTTTCTGTTCTGTACAGAAAATAAAGTTTCAGCAATACCTGAGAACAAAAATGAAAGGCTGAATAGCATCGTTAATGTGCCATAGGTTTCGAGCGGTGTTGTGAAAATATAAATTCCAAATACGATTAGAAGTACCCCAATAATTGCAGGTACGTACCAATGTTTTACTGTTTTTTTGATTGTTTTTAAAAATGTAGCCATAACACTTAGTTTTTACTGTTATTAAATTATATTTTCTTTTGTTTTTTTAACTCGTAATTTCTATTTCTGAAGGTTGTTCAAATGATTGTCTATACCATTTATGTTTTTGTAATCTGCGAATCGTTGGATTTATAAACAAAAGGAAAAATAGCGATGTAAACGTATTACTCACCGTAAATGCCATAGCTACTTGTAATGCAGGTATATCGCTGAATGAGAGTGCTATATTTTTCAGAACACCGAAAAATGGTAACATAATAATAACCCCAACAATATTAAAAGCCGATGCCGACCATGCTACCAATTTTGATAAAGATGAAAATTTTAAACTAACAAGCAGTGCAGTGGAAGTAGTACCTATATTAGCTCCGATTACTATAGGAATAGCAACTTCAATATCAATAGTACCTTGTGAAAGTAAGACAATGACTAATCCGACAACTACAGAACTGGATTGAATTGTTATTGTAATGATGATGCCGTAGATAATGCCTAATAAAGGATTCGATGCCTTAGATAAAATATTTACCAATAAAGGGTCGTTCTTTATTGGCTCCATAGCTTGACTGATAAATGATAATGAAAAAAATATAAAACCAAAGTAAAATACAGATTTACCTGCAACGGCAATTTTAGTGGGTATCATACTAATTACTGTTCCTAAAACAATAAAAAACGGCCCGAGGAAAGACGAGTTCATAGATACAATCCAAGCTGTTGATGTATTACCGATATTTGTACCAAGCATAATTAGAATACTATCACGGAAAGTAATAATACCTGTATTAACCAATGAAACCGTCAGTGTTGATACCAAGGTACTTGATTGTACAATGGAAGTAAACAGCCCTCCCAATAAAAATCCACCCAATGGTAATTTGGTTATTTTGCCAATCCATTTTGATAGCTTTTCGGTGCCAAGATTTTCTATTTCTTTACTGAAACTCTGCAATCCAAATACAAACAGAGCTATCGATGCTATTATGATTATAAACGTTTGAAAATTCTCTAACATTCTTTTTGCTTATTCTTCCTATTGATAAATGATTTTCTTTTTCGATGACCTCTTTTAAAATACTGTGATCCAAACTCAAATCCGCATACATCTTCTTCAAGCGTGCATTTTCTCGCTCCAATTCTTTGTATTGACGCAACATTTCTTGATCCATGCCACCATACTTGCGCTTCCACAAATAAAAGGTATTTGGACTGATGGATAATTCTCGACATATATCGGATGCCTTTTTTCCAGCTTCATGCTCCTTGAGTACTTGGCTGATTTGTGTTTCTGTAAATCTTGACTTTTTCATCTCTAATAACAGTTTAAATTTATAAATTTTTCTAATCTTTTAAACTGTCGGAGTTTTTGGGGGATTTACATATATAGCAAGACCATTCAGTGCGATGGCAAACCCCATGTGCTTGTTGCACAACTCAAAAATAAAAAAAATTCGGATCTTGTAGTATGCAAGGACGAAAAGAATTTACCCCACAATTATTTTACGAACTAAGCTGAGAGCGGTTAGTTCAACCGATAACTTTTATCGCCGTGTAAATCAAGCATTAGATTTACATTTTTTGTACAAATCCACTCAAAAACATTATGGCACTCAAGGTCAAGAAAGCATTCACAAACCTTTGTACGATAAAATGCACGAAAAACTCACCAAAAACAAAGCATATCACCGCAGGTTAGTAAAGCGTCGAAGTGCTACGGTAGAACCCGTTTTAGGAACGTTGATTAACTTTTTTAACCTAAAACGAATCAACAGCAGAGGAATGGCACAAGCCAATAAACACGTTTTGATGTCAAGTTTATCTTACAACTTGAAAAAATACCTGCGCTTTATTTTCAAAATCCCGAGTGTTTTAGCCCAAGTTGTATCCCTAAAACAAGGGAAATACAGCTTTTTACAAAAGTACTCCTTCACAACTTAAAAAAGTGCGTTTTTAAGCAAACCTAATTTTATATTATAATATATTTTCCAAAAAACAAACCTCGCTTAAAATGGCTTAAACGAGGTCAAATATTTTAAATTTTTATAATAATTGGAGTTGTGCAACAGTTACCGATGTTAGCTGTAGTCTTTTTATTTGTTAATTATTGGAATTGAGAAAGGATTATTATCATTTTTATCTCGATACAAATCAATAGTATTATTCTTTACATTTATTTTTCCGTACTGAAATTGAAATTTATTCTTGTCAAAATTTTTAAAATAAATTAAGTTTTTATCAATTTCATAGTTTCCTTTAGTTTTATCCATTCCAAAACAAATACTTTCATAAATGAATTTATTCGTTTCTTTAAGTTTTAGTGTTGAAGTACAATTTGCAGCACCTTCAGTTTGAGCAAAGTATAAATTTTCACCTTCAAGTTTATCAAAATTTATTATTCCAGTTGGTTTTATGATTATTGTCGTTAAACAAATTATCATAAATCCTAATAAATAATTTCTAGTTTTTTTTGCAAATTTTTCTTTGATAGAAATATAAATCTGTCTAATTAATTCAATAAATAAAATGAAAAAGATAATAAATAGAATAATAAAAATTGGGAAAGTAAGAATTCCAAATTCACCTTCCCAAAAATAACTCAAATTCATTAATAAAAATAAAATTAGAGTTGTAGTAAATTGTATTGGATATTCCTTTATCATGGTGTTTGGATAAGATTACAGCTAACGAGCCGAGTATTTGCGAAGAACGGGAGAGAAGTTGAACGTAAGTTCAAGTTCGTCCGTTCAAGCAAATTGCTTGGCTGAAACTAAATTAATTGATAGTTTTAAGAAAAGCAATTTTGCTAGCGGAAAAAGATAACAAAAAAGTTAGCCTTCAGCCCGTTTTTTCGCAAATACTATGTGCTTGTTGCACAACTCAAAAATAAAAAAAATTCGGATCTTGTAGTATGCAAGGACGAAAAGAATTTACCCCACAATTATTTTACGAACTAAGTTTAGAAAGGTTAGTTCCACCCGATAACTTTTATCGCCGTGTAAATCAAGCATTAGATTTACATTTTTTGTACAAATCAACTCAAAAATACTATGGCACTCAAGGTCAAGAAAGCATTCACAAACCTTTGTACGATAAAATGCACGAAAAACTCACCCAAAACAAAGCATATCACCGCAGGTTAGTAAAACGACGAAGTGCTACGGTAGAACCCGTTTTAGGAACGTTGATTAACTTTTTTAACCTAAAACGAGTCAACAGCAGAGGAATGGCACAAGCCAATAAACACGTTTTGATGTCAAGTTTATCTTACAACTTGAAGAAATATCTACGTTTTATTTTCAAAACCCCGAGTGTTTTAGCCCAAGTTGTTTCCCTAAAACAAGGGAAATACAGCTTTTTACAAAATTACTCCTTCACGACTTAAAAAAGTGCGTTTTTAACCCCCTATAATATTACAATTTAGCATATTTCTTTAAAAACAAACCTCGCTTAAAAAGGCTTAAACGAGGTCAAATATTTTAAATTTTTATAAAAATTGGAGTTGTGCAACAGTTACCTTTGTTATATGATGTGTTTGTTTTAGAGTGAGTTTTTATAAAGTTCACCTAGATTCATAAGTTTTTTTCCTAAAAGGTTTTCAGCGTCTTTTGGAGCATTTTCGATTTGAGATTTCGTTAGACTTTTTTCAAGTTCTTTTATTTCTTTAATAACTTCTTCTTGTTTTAATATACTAAAGTCAACTTTGAATTCATTGTAAATTAAATACCATAAATAACTTTGATAAATATCTTTTTCGAAATATTCGCCTTTTTTATAAAAGTTGGCAATTTCCAATCTCGCAGAGGTAATATTTCCACTTTGCGAAAGATTTTCAGGATTTGGAAGTTTTGCTAATCTAATAATCCATTCTTTAAATTTCGAAATATCCGCTTGTACTCCGTTTCCAGTTAGATAACAATTCACAACATTCCATATACAGGTTGCGTCATTATTGTTTGCGCATTTCAGTGCGTATTCAAAAGCTTTTTCAGAGTTTTGTTCAATTCCTTGACCATTTCCATATGCCATCATCATAGCATAATGTCCGTCATTAAATCCATTATCAGAAGATTTTGAATACCATTTAATAGCTTCTTGTTCATTTTTTTGAATTCCAATTCCTTCTTGTAAAAAGATAGCATAATTATATTGGGCTTCTGGATTACCCAATTCAGCGGATTTTTTTAATATAGGAAGTGCTTCTTCAAACTTTCTTTCTTGGATTAATTCTTTAGATTTTAGATTTAGTTCTTCTGCTGATTGAGCAAAAGTGAAACTTGAAATAAAGAGTGAAAATAATAATATAGAGATTTTGTTCATTTGCGCAATTTTGGAAAACATATCATATAACGAGCGGGCCGCGGCTTGGCGAAGTGCGGGCTTGAATTGAGCGAAAGTTCAATTCAGACCGAAACGTAGCCAAAGCTGTGAGCCTTTTGGTAAATTTAATAAAAAAACAAAAGCAAACAGCTTTTGGCGGATAAATAGGCGAGAAGTTCAATTTTTTACTTAACCCCGCATTTTGCCAAGCCGATGTGCTTGTTGCACAACTCAAAAATAAAAAAAAATTCGGATATTGTAGTATGCAAGGACGAAAAGAATTTACCCCACAATTATTTTACGAACTAAGCTTAGAAAGGTTAGTTCCACCCGATAACTTTTATCGCCGTGTAAATCAAGCATTAGATTTACATTTTTTGTACAAATC
>NZ_JACALO010000064.1:0-8448 GCF_030328185.1 Empedobacter sp. 225-1
AAAATGATGAAATTTTATTGGAAATTAATTCAAATAAAAAAAACCGCCTCAAATTTTAATATTGAGACGGCTTCTTTGTTTTGAAAATTATTTTGTTAAACTTAGTCTTAACCTCAACCTGAGTTTAAATTTTTCCTTTTTGAATTATTGTAACAATATCTGGATCTAACAACGTTGAAGTATCTCCAAAATCAGTTTCATCACTGGCGATTTTTCTCAAAATACGACGCATAATTTTTCCGCTTCGTGTTTTTGGTAAACCTGATACAAACTGAATTTTATCTGGTTTTGCAATTGGTCCAATGAGATGTGCTACTTCATTTTTAATTTCTGCTTCTAATTCTTTCGAAACTTCTACACCATCTTGTAAAATCACAAATGCATACAACGCATTTCCTTTGATATCATGTGGAAAACCTACAACTGCACTCTCTGCAACTGCTTCATTTTGGTTGATTGCATTTTCAACAGGTGCTGTACCAAGATTATGTCCAGAAACAATAACTACATCATCTACTCTACCTGTAATTCTATAATTGTCCATCGCATCTCGGTAAGCGCCATCTCCTGTAAAATAATATCCCGGGAAAGTAGAAAAATAGGTTTCGACGTAACGTTTATGATCTCCATAAATAGTTCTTGCCATAGAAGGCCAAGGAAACTTAATCGCCAAACGACCTTCTGCTTTTTCGTTGATTGTTTCTACTTCATGTCCATTATCATCCATTAAAACGGGCTGAATTCCTGGTAATGGCAACGTTGCAAATGTAGGTCGTAATGGTGTAATTCCTGCCAAAGGCGAAATCATAATTGATCCTGTTTCGGTTTGCCACCATGTATCGACAATCGGACAATTTCCTTTCCCTACATAATCATTTAACCAATGCCATGCTTCTTCGTTGATTGGTTCTCCAACTGACCCTAAAACTTTTAGACTTGATAAATCATATTTTTCTACATAGTCTAATGATTCACGAGCTAATGAACGAACTGCTGTTGGAGCAGTATAAAAATGGGTAACTTTTAATTTTTCGACAATTTCCCAAAAACGTCCAAAATCAGGAAAACTTGGAATTCCTTCGAACATAACCGAGGTTGCTCCACAAGCCAATGGACCATAAATAATGTAACTGTGTCCTGTAATCCAACCGATATCCGCTGTACACCAATAAATATCGTTTTTATCCATTTGAAAAATATTGTCAAATGAATAAGCCGTTTCAACCATATACCCTCCACATGTATGCACCATTCCTTTTGGTTTTCCAGTAGAACCCGAAGTATATAAAATAAACAATGGATCTTCTGCATCCATTATTTCTACTGGACAACTATTATTTACTTTATACATTTCATCAACCCAAAATTTATCACGCCCACCGACCATAGAAGTTGGTTCTATTGCACGACGATAAACGATACAAGTTTGAATAGAAGGACAGACTTTTAACGCTTCATCACAAATTGCTTTTAAGTTGATTGATTTTGTACCACGAAAAACTTCATTGGCAGTAACCAAAACTTTACATTGTGCATCATTGATACGAGATGCGATTGCAGCAGAAGAAAAACCTGCAAAAACAATAGAATGCACCGCTCCAATTCTTGCACAAGCTAACATCGCAATCGCTAATTCTGGAATCATTGGCATATAAATACACACACGATCGCCTTTTTGTACGCCATTGTTTTTTAACACATTTGCAAATTGACAAACTTTTGAATGCAATTGACGATACGTAATAATTCGAGTTTCTTCTAATGGATTATTCGGTTCCCAAATTAAGGCTGTTTTATTTCCATTTTTTTCTAAATGACGATCTAAAATATTTTCCGTAATATTTAACTTGCCTCCTTGAAACCATTTGAAATCCGCTGTTTCAAAATTATATTCCAAAGTTTTGTCCCATCTTTGGTGCCAAACGAAGTTTTCGGCTATTTTGTCCCAAAATTTCTCGGGATTTTTAGTACTTTTTCTGTACGCTTTCTTGTATTCAGAAAACGAATTAATTCTAAAATCATTTATCATTTTAATTGTGGTTTTGAAATTAAATATAAAAAAAGCGAGTCAATTTATCAAATTAACTCGCTTATATTTTTAAAATGAATAAAAACTATTCTATTTTCCTTTATACGGACTTGCGTTGTAATAAGCAATTGCTGTTGGTAATGATTCTTTAATTTTCGAAATACGTGTTGCATCAGAAGGGTGAGTACTCAAAAATTCTGAAACTTCAGCGTTTCCACTTTTTGCTGCCATACGTTCCCAAAAAGGAATTGCTTGGGAAGGATCATAACCAGCCATAGCCATTAAATATAACCCTGTAACATCAGCATCTAACTCCATCTTACGAGAATAATTTAACAACCCAACTTGTGCACCTACAGGATATAATTGTTCAAAAACTTTTGCATATTCTGCGTTTCCAATGGATCCTCCAACTATTTGTCCTAAACCTTGTGCTGCCATTTGCTGAGAAGCTTGCTCCGCACTATGTCCAGCCAAAGCGTGACCAATTTCGTGACCTAACACAACCGCTAAACCTGTTGCATCCTTCGTTACAGGTAAAATTCCCGAATAAACTGCAACTTTACCTCCAGGCATACACCAAGCATTTACTTCATTCGCTTGTAATAATGTAAATTGCCACTGATAACCTTGCAATTGAGACGAAATTCCTTTCTGTTGATAATATTTTTCTGCTGCATATTTTAAACGGTCTCCAACGGTTTGAACCATTTTTGCATCAGTTGTACCTGTGATTACTTTTCCTTCTTTTAATACTTTATCATATTGTGTAAAAGCAGTTGGCATTAATTCTGCATTTGAGACTAATGATAATGATTTTCTTCCTGTGACAGGATTTGTAGCACATGAAGCTAATACTAAAGCTCCTGCTACAGTTAAAATTATTTTTTTCATATTTTTAAGTTTATTTACCGAGTTTCTTTTTAATTTCATTCAGTTTCATCAATGCTTCAACAGGTGTTAAAGTATTAATATCTGTGTTCATAATCTCTTCACGAATCGATTCTAAAATTGGATCATCCAACTGAAAGAAACTTAACTGCATATTATCTTGCGTTATTTTCTCCGTTTTATTGGAAATTCCTTCATCTGTTTTGGTCGCTTCCAAAACTTTCAACACATCATTGGCTCTATCCACCACTCGTTTTGGCATCCCCGCCATTTTAGCAACATGTATACCAAAACTATGCTCGCTTCCCCCAGGAACTAATTTTCTCAAAAATAAAATCGTATCTTTTGTTTCTTTAATACTAACATTAAAATTCTTGATACGTTCCATTGATTTCGACATTTCATTTAATTCATGGTAATGCGTTGCAAATAATGTTTTTGGTTTCAACGCACTTTGATGTAAAAATTCTGCAATTGCCCATGCAATCGAAATTCCATCGTACGTTGAAGTTCCTCGACCAATTTCATCCAACAAAATCAAACTTCGTTCCGAAATGTTATTTAAGATACTTGCTGTTTCATTCATTTCGACCATAAACGTAGATTCGCCTGAAGAAATATTATCTGAAGCTCCAACTCGCGTAAAAACTTTATCTATTATACCTAATTTAGCAGCTTGTGCTGGAACAAAACTTCCCATTTGCGCCATCAAGACTATCAACGCTGTTTGACGTAAAAGTGCCGATTTACCAGACATATTGGGTCCAGTAATCATAATAATTTGTTGATTCTCTGAATTTAACTCAACATTATTCGATACATATTGTTCTCCAATTGGTAATTGTTGTTCAATAACTGCATGGCGACCTTCTTTTATATTTAATTCAAAACCATCATTAAGAGAAGGTTTGGAATACGAATTCTTTTCCGCAATTTCTGCAAAAGTGGATAGAACATCTAAAAAAGCAATGGCTTTTGCTATTTGTTGAATAGGTAAAAGTTTGGTAATAATTTCTTGTAGAAGATCAATAAACAACTGATTTTCAATGGTTAAAATTTTCTCTTCTGCACCTAAAATCTGTGTTTCATATTCTTTTAATTCTTCCGTGATATAGCGTTCTGCATTGACCAATGTTTGCTTTCGAATCCATTCTTCCGGTACCTTATCTTTGTGTGTATTTCGAACTTCGATATAATATCCAAATACATTATTAAACGCAATTTTCAACGATGAAATTCCAGTTCGTTCTGTTTCACGTTGACACATCTGATCTAAAAAATCTTTTCCAGAAAATTGAATTTTACGTAAGCGATCCAATTCTTCCGAAATACCTTCTCGAATTACATTTCCTTTGACAATCTGATGAGGGGGTTCGTCTGTAAGCGAATCGAAAATCTTTTGAGTCAATTTTTCAATTGGTTCGATTCGTCTAAATAAATCTGATACTTCTTTGATATTCGATTGTTCAGCAACCTCTTTTATATCTTCCGAAATCTTTAAACTTTGTGCTAATTGCAATAATTGTCGTGGTGTTATTTTACCAGTAGATACTTTTCCTGCTAAACGTTCTAAATCGGTTAATTGAGCCAATTTTTCACGCAAATCATAACGTAAATCACCAAATTTATAGAAATATTCGACAATATTTTGACGACGTTGAATCGATTTTAAATCTTTCAAAACCATCACCATCCAACGATTTAGCAAACGTGCACCCATTGGTGTTTTGGTATCATCTAAAATATTCAGTAACGTAACTCCTTTTGGATGTGGTGAATAAACCAACTCAAGATTGCGAATGGTAAAGGGATCCATCCACACAAAATTCTCTTGATTAAGGCGTTGGATTGAAGTAATATGTTGAATTTCGAAATGATGCGTATCATCTAAATAAGCTAAAATCGCACCTGCTGAAATGATTCCTTCTTTTAGATCTTCGATTCCAAAACCTTTCAAATTCTTTGTTTTGAATAAACTTGTTAGTTTATCAATTGCAAAATCATATTGAAAAGCCCAATCATCTAATAAAAATTTACTTTTGACATCAGAAAAATTATATTTGACCCGTTTTTGATAAATGACTTCACTTGGACGAAACGATTGAATAATTTTCGCAACCTGATCTTCTTGACCTTCTGAAACCAAAAATTCTCCTGTCGAAACATCTAATAAAGCAATTCCAAACGATTTTGAACCTTCGTGAACAGCCATCAAAAAGTTATTCGATTTTGAAGACAACACCTCATCTTGCAACGCCACACCAGGCGTGATTAATTCGGTTACACCACGTTTTACAATTCCCTTTACCGTTTTAGGATCTTCGAGCTGATCACAAATTGCTACACGTAATCCCGCTTTTACCAATTTTGGTAAATAGGTATTTAAACTATGATGCGGAAAACCAGCCAATTCACTATTATCAGAACCGTTAGCACGTTTTGTTAGCACTATATCTAAAATACGCGAAGCACGCACTGCATCTTCTCCAAATGTTTCGTAAAAATCTCCAACTCTGAATAATAACATCGCATCAGGATATTTCGCCTTGATTTGATTATACTGCTTCATAAGTGGAGTTTCCTTATTCTTTACTACTTTTGTCAAATTATTATAACTTTTGAACAGCTAAGTTAGTCAAAAACGAAGTGATGAGAAAACTAAAATTAGATGAATTAGGTCGAGTTTCGACTGAAGAATATAAAGAAATAGAAAAAAATCCGATTGTTGTTGTTTTGGACAATGTAAGGAGTATGCACAATGTTGGGGCAGTTTTTAGAACATCAGATGCTTTTTTGATTTATAAAATTTATTTGTGTGGAATTACGGCAACGCCTCCACATAAAGAAATTCATAAAACAGCAATTGGTGCAGAAAACTCAGTAGATTGGGAATATGTAAAAGATTCGAATGAATTGGTCGCCAAACTAAAAGAAGAAGGTTATCAAATTGTAACAATTGAACAAACAGAAGGTTCAGTTTTATTGAATGAATTTGAAATTGATCAATCTCAGAAATATGCAATTATCATGGGAAATGAAGTGGATGGTGTACAACAATCTATTATTGACCAATGTGATACATGTATTGAAATTCCGCAATCTGGTACAAAACATTCGTTAAATGTTTCGGTTTGTACTGGAATTATTTTATGGAAATGGTATGAAGGATTTATGAAATAGTTAAGCGTTAAGCGAAAATAAAAACTCCAAATTTCATAAAATTTGGAGTTTTTTATTATTTTAAAAATTAACTGAGACATTAATCCATTCTGGATCAAAATCAGCGTTGTATTTTTTATAGAAATTGATTGCAGGCTCATTCCAATCTAAAACTTGCCAAACCATTCCGTGGTAATTATTTGCTTTTCCGTATGCTATTAACTCATCTAACAATAATTTTCCAATTCCAGATCCACGCATTTTTTCTGTTACAATTAAATCCTCTAAATATAATCGACGACCTTTCCAAGTTGAATAACGATCATAGTGTAACGCGATTCCTTCCACTTTACCATCTACTTCTGCTACCAAAGATCCCCAAACTGGTTTTTCTCCGAAGCCACATTCTTCCATTTCTTCTAAAGTTACTGTAACTTCTTCAGGTGCTTTTTCATATAAAGCCAATTCGTGAATTAATTCTAAAATTCGAGGACAATCTTCTTTTCTTGCCTCTCGTATTGTTACATTTATCATTGTTGTGTATTATTTATTTGTATCTTTTTTTGATTCTTCGAGAAGATCAGAATTAAAAACTTCTAACTTAGTACTTATATCGTCATTCCTATTTCTATTCCTTTTATGCGACGATATAACTCTGTTGCATAATTATCCGTCATTCCTGAAACATAATCTAAGATTCCCATCACTTTTTGATATTTCGTTCCTTTTTCATACAAAAATTGAGTAGGAACCAAACGTAAAGCTTTTTTCTCGAATGTCTTTCGTTCTTTTTCGTCTTTTAAGATTGGAGGAATAAATTGAGAAAGTAATTCTGACATGACATTATAACCTGCATTCTCAATCTCTAAAACTGAACGATGATTGTAAATATTTTCGATTGAAAAACGTTGAATTTCGTCCAAAACTCGTTTAGTTACTTGTTCTGTTTCATTTTTAATTACATCTAACAATGCCGTTTTAAATTCACCTTTTACAATTTGATCAAAATTATTTTGATAGACCTCAACCGATTTTTGTGTCAATAAATTAATTGATTTTGCACGTAAATATGCAATTCGATCATTTTTATCTGAAATTGATTTCAATGTATTTTTTGTTTTATCAATTTGAGATGGATCCAATGACTCGACTAAATTCAAGAATAATTTTCGGCATTTATCATGATCAATAATACCTAAGCGTTGCGAATCTTCTACATCTATTATCGAGTAACAAATATCATCAGCCGCTTCTACCAGCCACACAAAAGGATGACGCTTGTAAATAATAGGCGAATCTTGTTCCAAAATCATATTTGTTTTTTCAGCAATTGTTCGAAAGGCTTCTTTTTGCGCCTGAAAAAAACCAAACTTTTTACGATGCAATTGACTTTTATCTTTCGCTACAGATTCGCATGGATATTTTGCGATCGCCGCCAAAGTAGAATAGGTTAAACGTAAACCGCCTTCCGACTTTCCGTTCTGTTGTTGTGTCAAGATTCGGATTGCATTTGCGTTACCTTCAAAATTAATTAAATCAGTCCATTCTGCTTCAGTAAAATATTTTTTCAATTCAACTTCATGACGGTCAAAATACGATGCAATTGCATCTTCTCCTGAATGCCCAAAAGCTGGGTTTCCAATATCATGACACAAACAAGCAGCCGAAATCACATCGTGAATACTATAATTGTAAAATTCATGCGATTCATTCGTTAAATCATAATTTTCTGAAACAAATTTCCCAACCAAATTTCCCATCGAACGTCCAACTGATGATACCTCTAACGAATGCGTCAATCGATTGTGTACAAAAACACTTCCCGGCAAAGGAAAAACTTGCGTTTTATTCTGTAAACGACGAAAGGCAGACGAAAAAATAATGCGGTCATAATCGCGCTGATAGGCTGATCGTGCATCCGAAGTATCGTTTGTATTGTTACGTTGATTGGTGTAAATATGATTTAGAAGTTCCATAAACTGATTTAGAAAACGAATTTAACGAATAATGTTCAGTCACAAAAAAATCCGAACGGTTTCGTTCGGATTTTTAATTTAGTTTATTCTTTGTCATAAGAATTATTTATTGTCTTTATTAATTTTCCATTTATTAAATAAAAAATCCAAAAGAACAACGCATAACCCAAACTATTAAAAATTTGATTTGACTCTAAACTTAAATTATGAGTTTTAAAATATTTGAATACAATATTTATTGTAAGAGTTATTGAAAAGAAGAAAAAGAAATACAAAATTAGCATTACAACTAAATTTAACCCGTAGTGCATTTAGTTAATATTAATTTTTAAGTTGTTAATATTTCTATTTTGGTTTCTGTTTATTGATTGAATAATAGTAAGCGTTAGTATT
>NZ_JACALO010000065.1:0-8261 GCF_030328185.1 Empedobacter sp. 225-1
TTGAATGAGATTGTAAATATTTTATCGTTTTTACGCTCTGTAATCGCTTTTCTAAGTAATTTACTATATAAGTCATCTGAAATCGACAAAATGGCTTTAAACGCAAAATTATCGCCTTTAAACTCTTTGTCGTAACTATTCAGTACATGCAAGACTGCATTTAAGTTGCTTATATTTAGTTTTAGTTTAATTTTCAGCATCATTTATCGTTGCAAAGAATGTTTTATAACTCATAAACTATCAAAATACGCGTCTAAATCCTCTTTTGATTTTATAGTTATTCCTTTTCCTTCCTTAATTTCTTGTTCAGCATCTTTAATTCTTTGGATCATTTCTTCTGAAAAATAAAGATCATTTTGAGAAATAGGTGTTAGCAAATAAGCGTTCTTGCTCCCTCTTCTAATGACTACTTTTTTTCCTTTGTCGACCATATCAAAAAAATCTTTCTGACGTTCTCTAAACTGTCTACTTGTTGTTTCTACTATTGCCATTGTGTAACTATTTGTGTACACAAATATACAAATAGATTTTATATTGGAAAAAATCCGCCCCCCCCCCTGGTGCGCATAAAAAAGTCACGTCAATTTGTTTTTGTTTTTCAGATCAATGAAAGCACTGCATTTCACGCAAACTCCCAAAAGTGATTTTTCGTAGAAAATCACACCCTTAAAAACTAAAAAATCACCATGTTTTTGTATTAAATAAACATAGCTTATCTAACATTACTTATCGACTTCCGACAAAAAATGAATATATAACTGATTATCATAGTAACTACAAGGGTTTAAAAAAATCTTAATAAGACTTTTATAATACCTTAATAAGACTTTTATAATACTTTTGTAGAACCTTAATAAGACTTTTATAATACCTTTAAAGACTTGTATTTTTACATGTCTTAGTTTTAAAAAAAAGTATTATCTTTGTCTTAATAGTTAACCTTGCTTTATGATAATCAATAACAAAGAAATTTTACAATCCTATATTTTAACAACTGCGAAATATGATTATTCAGTTTATGAAAAGCGCATTTTATATAAAATAATAGAGCAATTACAATTTTTAATAGAAGGAAAGGAATTAAATCAGAACTATTCATTAAAAGAATTTCTTCACGATGATATAAAATTATTTAAATTCACATTCCCTTTTTCAGCATTTAAAAAGAATGAGGAAGATAAAAACCATGCTCAAATAAAAAAAGCATTGCTTTCTTTAGCTAAAAAAGTTTTTGAATACGAAACAGAGGAAACTTGGGAAACTATTAATATCTTATATTTCCCTAAGGTGTTTAAAAATAAAAATTATATAAATTTCACTTTACATGAAGAAATTGTAGAAGCGTTTTTAGATTTTTCAAAAGGATTTAAAAAATACGAGTTAAAAATAGCAATGGAATTTGAGAGTGTTTATTCTATGCGTTTTTATGAACTATTATCTAATCAAAAAACTCCTATTAATTATAGCATTGAAGCTTTAAAGGAAATGTTTTCGTTGTCTGGTAAGTATTCACAAACAAGAGATTTTATAAAAAGAATAATAGAACCTGCTAAAATCGAACTTGATAAATGTAGTCCTTACACTTTTCATTACGAAACAATCAAAACAGGTCGAAAGATTACAGGCATTCGTTTTATTCCTATCCATCAACCCCAATTTGAAGATGAATCATTGAAGAAACAAAAAGCAATGAAACAAATGTCAAATCGTTGGTTTATTCCTAAGAACATAGAAGATTATTTAAAGTACAATTACGAGTTTACCGATAAAGAATTAAATAACAATCTTAGCTTATTTGAAAGTTTATACAATCATCTTTCAGAAGAAGAATTATTAGATTTTTTAGTTGATTTAAAAGCTCAATCTGTACTCTATGAAATTAAAAATTTAAAGGCATACCTTATTGGTTCATTAAAACACAGATCTGAACAGATTTTTGAAGAAAAATACATGAAAAAGTAATATGACAAAAGTATGCCATATCTATATTTTGACATACTTTTGTCATAGTTTAAACTTTCTGTATTCATGAATTATATAGATGTAAAAGATGCTGTAAAAAAAACAGGAAAAAGTGAAAGAACAATAAGAAGACTGTTCGCTAACTCTGAATCTGTACCATACTTACAGAAAAAAGGAAATAAAACTTTGATAGAGGTTAATTATTTGTTTTCTGTTTATGAACCCTTAAAAGATGTCAAAAAACCACAAAGGCAAAAGTATGACATAGCCGAAATTTGGCAGAAGCAAGAAGATATAAATTCTTTAAAAACAAAAATAGCTTTATTTGAACAAGAATTAAAAAATAAGGAATTGCTTTTACAAGAAAAAGAGGGTAGAATAATGGATCTACAAAAGACAATTCTTTTATTAGAAGCACCTAAAAAAGAAGTTCAATTAGAACAACCTATACACACTCCAGAAAAGAAAAAAAAGTGGTGGCAATTTTAGATTTACACCTCTTAATTTAGTTGGTTCCACACTTCATATTACACCTAATTTTTGATTGCGACTTTGACGAGAAATCAATTCTTTGTCCCGTAGATCGGGATCGCTTTTGATATAAATACCAAAGTTTACGGAGGTTTTTTGAGTCAAAAAACACACCTTGCTATATTCTTTTTGAATACAATTACTCCGAATAATTTTAATCCATATTTTCTCTAAAAAAGGGAATGTTATTTTAAAATAACATTCCCTTTTTAAATTGAAGAATGGAGAATTTGAATCTTTAACCCAATTTGAACAAACAAAATATATCCAGAAAAGAAATGTTTATTTATTAATGATTACATTTGTATTACAAATACTATCATTATGAATACTAAAGAGAAAAGATTAACTTCTTTAAGAATAAACAATAATCTTTATGAGTTTCTTAAAAAAGAAGCTATTAAATCAAATAGAAGTTTTAATAATTATATTGAAACAATACTTTTAGATGCTACAGGATATTCTATCCCTAATTCAGAAACTATTTCAGCAATGGAAGAATTAAAAAATAATTCAGAAAATCTTGATTCGGTAAGTAATCCATCTGAATTAAAGGGTTACCTAAAAAATCTACTTGATGAATAATTATAAATTAATATTCTCCACTCAATTTAAAAAGGATTTTAAAAAATTTAAAAAAGCTCCCAAAAAAGTCCAAGATATTGAAATGTGTTTAGAATTATTAATTAAAGGTGGTGCTGATAATCTACCTTTAAAAATGAAAGCTCATAAACTTATTGGCGACTATAAAGATTATTGGGAATGTCACATTAATTCTGATTTACTTCTTATTTGGTTTCAGTTTGATGAAGATAAAAAAGAAATTCATTTAACAAGAATAGGATCTCATTCTGATCTTTTCAAATAAAGCCTTAGTAATTTTATACTAAGGCTTTATTTTTGTCTGCTTTGGATATGCAGTTACAACGGCAGAATGCGCCTTTCCGAGCGTTTTTAAATATAAAATTACTTATTCAAAACGGCACTTATTCAAGTTCAATGTTTTAACCTAAAATATTTTGGTAGATAATAAGAATTATGTTAAGTAATGAAATAGATTAATAAAGTATCAATTGTAGAGTTTCGTGATCCATGATTGAGAATTTAAAAATTTTAAATAAAAACCTCGCTATTCATACAAATGTTATTTAGATAATATAGACTATCAAAGAATTTATTACTTTTAACAAAGTAATTACACGAAATACGGATATAGGGAATATTTCACGAAACTTTTCTATTATTTACTTCGTAAATTACTATGTTATAGGCAATATTACGACCGACCGTACTAAAAGAAAAAGTTCGTATATTTGCAAAACACAAAAACTTAAACAACTCGAAATGTAAAATATAATTTCTTTCAGACAAATCAGAACAACAACCGCAAAGCGGTCGCTGTATTGTTTCATCTTTTAAAGAAAGGAATTATGCTTACTTTACAAAACATTTCATATACACATCCAAACAAAGATTTACTGTTTAGCGACATCAATCTGACAGTAAACAATCACGAAAAAACTGCGTTAATCGGTAACAACGGAGTTGGAAAATCTACTTTGCTCAAAATTATAGCAGGCGAACTTCAACCAACCATCGGACAAATAAACGTTGAAGCCGAACCGTATTATATTCCGCAGATTTTCGGTCAGTTCAATCATTTGACCATTTCACAAGCGTTGAAAATTGATGAGAAACTAAACGCTTTGAAAGAAATTCTAAACGGAAACACAAGCGAAGAAAATTTTAATTTGCTCAATGACGATTGGACAATCGAAGACCGTTGCACAGAAGCATTAAACTATTGGCAACTTAACGATTTTGATTTATCACAAAAAATGGAAGCATTGAGTGGTGGACAAAAAACAAAAGTTTTTCTTGCAGGAATTTCCATTCATCAACCCGAATTAGTTTTATTAGACGAACCAAGTAATCATTTAGACATCACGAGCCGACAACTTTTGTATGACTTTGTTCAAACCACAAAAAGCACTTTAATAATCGTGAGCCACGACAGAAAATTACTTAATATTTTGAATAACGTTTGCGAATTGAGCAAATACGGAATTAAAGTTTATGGTGGTAATTACGACTTTTATAAAGAACAAAAGCAAATAGAAAACAACGCTTTGAGCCAAGACATTCAAAGCAAAGAAAAAGCGTTGCGAAAAGCGAAAGAAAAAGAAAGAGAAACTTTGGAGCGACAACAAAAATTGGACAGTCGTGGCAAAGGCAAACAAGAAAAATCGGGCGTTGCTCGAATAATGATGAACACTTTGCGAAATAATGCGGAAAACAGCACTTCAAAATTGAAAAGTGTTCACGCAGAAAAAATCGGAGGACTTTCGCAAGACTTACAAGAACTTCGTTCTTCTCTACCCGACATTGATAAAATGAAATTTGGCTTAGATAATTCAGATTTGCATAAAGGGAAAATTCTGTTCACAGCAACAGACATCAACTTTGGCTATGGCAACAAGCCACTTTGGAAAGACAAACTAAATTTTCAAATTACAAGTGGGGAACGCATTGTTTTGAAAGGAAAAAACGGTTCAGGAAAAACAACTTTAATTAACTTGATTTTAGGAAATTTAGAACCGCAATCAGGAACAATTTACCGAGCAAACAATAAATCGGTTTATATTGACCAAGATTATTCTTTGCTCGACAACACGTTGAAAGTTTACGAACAAGCCCAACAATTTAACACTTCGGCATTGCAAGAACACGAAGTCAAAATTCGTTTAAATCGTTTTTTGTTTGCCAAAGACGATTGGGATAAACCTTGCATCTTATTGAGTGGTGGAGAAAGAATGCGTTTGTTATTGTGTTGCTTGACTATTAACAGCAAATCGCCCGACATTATTATCCTTGACGAACCAACTAACAATTTGGATGTTCAGAATGTTGAGATTTTGACAACAGCCATAAATGAATATCAAGGAACAATAATTGTTGTATCGCACGATGAAACATTTTTGGAGCAGATAAATATAGAACGAACGATTGAACTCTGAAAAATACTGCCTGTAACAAGGGTTTTGCAAAATGGCGGGTTTCCGTCTAAGTTGAAAGTTTTCGTCTTCGTAATCCGCAAAAGCCAATTTTATTGGCTTTTTTTGTAATTTAGCAAATAAAAATTGGCTTTTGCTACGTGTCGTCTAAATCGAAACTTCCGTCTTCGATTTTCTGCCACTTCGCAAAGCCCCGAAACGTTAGCGGGCATTGTGAAA
This sequence comes from Empedobacter sp. 225-1, assembly GCF_030328185.1. Classification (NCBI taxonomy): domain Bacteria; kingdom Pseudomonadati; phylum Bacteroidota; class Flavobacteriia; order Flavobacteriales; family Weeksellaceae; genus Empedobacter; species Empedobacter sp. 225-1. The sequence goes on from NZ_JACALO010000065.1 coordinate 5,727, forward strand.
GATACCAGCATAACAGTTAAACATTGATAAATGAAAAAAAACTACTTTGGATATTAATTTTAGGACTGATAATAATCAGTTGCAAACAAAGGAAAACAGAAATGAAAGAGAAAATAATTAAAACAAACGGCATTGAACTCTGTACGGAAAGTTTTGGAAATAAGAAAAATCCAGCAATCCTTTTGGTAGCAGGTGCAACCGTTTCAATGCTGTATTGGGACACTGAATTTTGCCAACAATTATCTGAAAAAGGATTTTTTGTTATTCGTTACGACAACAGAGATGTAGGAAAATCCACTAATTATGAACCAGGTTCTACTCCATACGATATTGTTGACTTAACTAATGACGCTATTTCAATATTGGATGGCTACAAGATTGACAAAGCACATTTTGTGGGGATTTCTTTGGGCGGACTAATTTCTCAAATAGCATCAATAAAGTTTGCCGACAGAGTTAACTCCTTAACTCTTATGTCATCAGGCCCTTGGGGAGACTCAGACCCAACTATACCTGAAATGGACACGAGTATTTTAGATTTCCATAGTAAAGCAGGTACAGTCAATTGGACAAATGAAGACAGTGTGGTAAACTATTTAATTCAGGGTGCAGAATTAATGAGTGGCAAGAAACAATTTGACAAACAAAGAAGTGAAAAACTGATAAGAGCTGAGTTCAATAGAGCCAACAATTATATAAGTATGTTCAATCACGCTGCATCGCAAGGTGGTGGTGGTGAAGAATATTGGAACAGATTAAACGAAATCAAACAACCCACCTTAATTATCCACGGAACAGACGACAAAATTTGGCATTATAAGAATGCAGGTTTTTTACTAGAAAAAATAAAAGGTTCAAATCTAATCACCCTTGAAGGTACAGGACACGAATTACACGTTGATGATTGGAAATCAATAATTGATGGAATAGAAAAACACATAAATGACTGATAAACAAAAACAACGCCCCGCGTGGGCCTATACGCTGCCGGCAGCACTGCTGCTGATGGCTCCTTTCGACATCCTCGCTTCACTGGCGATGGATATTTATCTCCCTGTCGTTCCAGCGATGCCCGGCATCCTGAACACGACGCCCGCTATGATCCAACTCACGTTGAGCCTCTATATGGTGATGCTCGGCGTGGGCCAGGTGATTTTTGGTCCGCTCTCAGACAGAATCGGGCGACGGCCAATTCTACTTGCGGGCGCAACGGCTTTCGTCATTGCGTCTCTGGGAGCAGCTTGGTCTTCAACTGCACCGGCCTTTGTCGCTTTCCGTCTACTTCAAGCAGTGGGCGCGTCGGCCATGCTGGTGGCGACGTTCGCGACGGTTCGCGACGTTTATGCCAACCGTCCTGAGGGTGTCGTCATCTACGGCCTTTTCAGTTCGATGCTGGCGTTCGTGCCTGCGCTCGGCCCTATCGCCGGAGTATTGATCGGCGAGTTCTTGGGATGGCAGGCGATATTCATTACTTTGGCTATACTGGCGATGCTCGCACTCCTAAATGCGGGTTTCAGGTGGCACGAAACCCGCCCTCTGGATCAAGTCAAGACGCGCCGATCTGTCTTGCCGATCTTCGCGAGTCCGGCTTTTTGGGTTTACACTGTCGGCTTTAGCGCCGGTATGGGCACCTACTTCGTCTTCTTCTCGACGGCTCCCCGTGTGCTCATAGGCCAAGCGGAATATTCCGAGATCGGATTCAGCTTTGCCTTCGCCACTGTCGCGCTTGTAATGATCGTGACAACCCGTTTCGCGAAGTCCTTTGTCGCCAGATGGGGCATCGCAGGATGCGTGGCGCGTGGGATGGCGTTGCTTGTTTGCGGAGCGGTCCTGTTGGGGATCGGCGAACTTTACGGCTCGCCGTCATTCCTCACCTTCATCCTACCGATGTGGGTTGTCGCGGTCGGTATTGTCTTCACGGTGTCCGTTACCGCGAACGGCGCTTTGGCAGAGTTCGACGACATCGCGGGATCAGCGGTCGCGTTCTACTTCTGCGTTCAAAGCCTGATAGTCAGCATTGTCGGGACATTGGCGGTGGCACTTTTAAACGGTGACACAGCGTGGCCCGTGATCTGTTACGCCACGGCGATGGCGGTACTGGTTTCGTTGGGGCTGGTGCTCCTTCGGCTCCGTGGGGCTGCCACCGAGAAGTCGCCAGTCGTCTAACCGACGACTGGTAGCAGGCCCGCTCCGATGCGGCGCACTAACCATCGAAACCTCGTGAATGTCGGTATCCTGTCTGGCAGGATACCGCTCATTTCCCTTGTTCAGTTCAACATCGCATTGGCAAAATGGCGGGTTAAGTTCAAAATTCAACTTTTGTGCTTTTTATTCCGCCGAATGTGTCCCACATTCAGCTTTTTTTTAATAATTTAGCTTCTGTGGAAACACATCGGCTACGTCACTGCTAAATTGAACTTTCGGTTCAATTTATCCGCCACTTCGCCAATGCGTTTCCCGTTGTACGACATAGTAAAACCGAACCAAACAAAATGAAAGTCAGAGAAGAAAAGTTAAGAACAATTATAGAATGGT
>NZ_JACALO010000066.1:0-6772 GCF_030328185.1 Empedobacter sp. 225-1
TGTTAACGTAAAACTTTATTTGAATTTAAAATCACACAAAAAAAATCCACAAACAATTCTAAATACGCAATTAATTACCATATTTAATTAGCTTATTTACAACAAGTAATGTTTATTTTAACTTTTTATTTGGTTTTTGTAGAAAGTTGCGTATATTTAATAGTTGCCTGCTATTTTAAAGAGACACACTCCGCAATGACAAACGATGAAATTTTACAAGCAGTTAGACGAGTTGAAGGACTTGAAGAAATGACAGTAAACGAACGCCTTTATGTAAGCGGACTTATGAATGAGTTTGACAAATCAAAAAAACACGACAAAGTTAAAGCTGCATATATTTTAGAATTGCTAAAAGTTGACAAACCTTCTATTTACAAAATTTTGAACTAATGGAACTATCAAATAATAATGCGTTAGCCTTAATGCTTGACCTAAACCAAGATATTGAAGAATATGCAGAGGCGACAGTTAAAAATATTATTGAGGACAAAAACTTTGACTTCTTGACCTATCCGCCAAATAGTGGGTTGACAGATTTAGAAAAGCAAGAGCTCAATAAACTTGACAACAACGAACATTTAAAAAATGCTTTACGAAAAGTTATTGCCGACAATAGTGCAGGAATAGTTTTTAATATGCTTAATATAATTGACGGCACAACTGACCCTAAACTTATGTATGACGAATGGACTGGAATAAAACTTATTGACCAAGACCTTAATGAAGACGCAGATGAATTTCAAGATATGCTTCACGACAGTTTTTATGAAAGCTATTGGAAATGGAGAGAACTGCGTGGCGACAAAAATTGGAAACTTGACACATACGAGGAATAAAAACAGCAGGCAACAAGGGTTTTGCGTCAGGCGGGCTGAAGTGCAAAACTCAACAGTAGTTTTTCTGTTGAACTATAGTAATAAATTCGGCTTTTGAGCTTCGATTTCCCGCCCGAACGCAAAGCCCCAAACCGTTGGGCAACATACAAAGAAAGCCCACCGCACAAACAGCACATTTGGTTTTTGCCGACACGAAAGCCAACGCTGAAAAAACAGCACATTTGGTTTTTGCCGACACGAAAGCCAACGCTGAAAAAACCAAAAGAGCTGTTTTTTGCCAACGCTCTGACAGAAATTGAATTAATAAATGACATTAGAACAATATATTGACAACATTGACAAAAGGTACAGACTCGGAAACGCAACTGAACATACTTTTCGTGGAGACTTACAAAATCTTTTAGAAGCATTAGTGCCGACAATCAGAGCGACCAACGAACCGAAAAGACAAAGTTGTGGAGCACCTGACTACATTTTAACTAAAAAGGATATTCCAGTTGGATTTATTGAAGCTAAAGACATTGGAGACAAAGACCTTGACGGAACTAAAAAAACAGGAAACAAAGAGCAGTTTGACCGATACAAAGCTTCTCTAAACAATTTAATTTTCACGGACTACATAAACTTTCATCTCTACCGAGAAGGTGAATTTGTTACCAAAATTGCCATTGCTGAAATAACGGACAAGGGAATAAAACCTTTACCTGAGAACTTTGGCAACTTTGAAAATCTGATAAAAGACTTTTGCGTTCACGTTGGACAAACGATAAAAAGCTCAAAAAAATTAGCAGAAATGATGGCGGGCAAAGCCCGCCTTCTTTCTAATATTATTGAGAAGTCGCTGACCAGTGATGAAGAGAACCAAGAAAACAGTACGCTGAAAGAGCAAATGTTGGCTTTCAAGCAAATTCTGATTCACGACATTACGCCACAAGGTTTTGCAGACGTTTACGCTCAAACCATTGCTTACGGAATGTTTGCGGCTCGTTTGCACGACCCTACTTTGGATAATTTTAGTAGACAAGAAGCAGCTGAACTGATTCCAAAATCCAATCCGTTTTTACGAAAACTCTTTGGTTACATTGCAGGACCAGACATTGACGACCGAATCAAATGGGTAGTTGAGAACCTTTCAGAAATCTTTTTGGCGTGTAACGTAGAAGAAATTTTGAAGAATTACGGGAAATCCACCAAAATGGAAGACCCGATTATCCATTTTTATGAAACGTTCCTAAGCGAATACGACCCAAAATTGCGTAAATCTCGTGGCGTTTGGTATACACCGCAACCCGTTGTAAATTTTATTGTTCGAGCAGTTGACGACATTCTAAAAACGGAATTTGATTTACCGCAAGGTCTTGCCGACACCAGCAAAACAACCATAAAAGTAAACACCCAAACCGCCGACAAACGTTCGGCAACAGGTTATAAACAAATGGAACAAGAAGTACACAAAGTACAAATTCTTGACCCAGCCACAGGAACAGGAACTTTTTTAGCGGAAGTGGTAAAACACATTCACAAAAAATTTCAAGGGCAACAAGGCATTTGGAGCAATTATGTAGAAACGCATTTATTGCCACGCTTGAACGGTTTTGAGTTGCTAATGGCGAGTTATGCAATGGCTCACTTGAAATTGGATTTGCTTTTAACAGAAACAGGCTACAAACCAACAACAAACCAAAGGTTTAGAGTTTACCTTACCAACAGTTTAGAAGAACATCACCAAGATACAGGAACTTTATTTGCGAATTGGTTAAGCACCGAAGCAAACGAAGCCAACCACATCAAACGAGATACGCCAGTAATGTGTGTAATTGGAAATCCACCGTATAGCGGAGAAAGTTCCAATAAAGGCGAATGGATTATGAAATTGATGGAAGATTACAAAAAAGAGCCAGGCGGAAAAGAAAAATTGAAAGAACAAAATTCAAAATTCATCAATGACGATTATGTAAAGTTCTTGCGGTACGGTCAGCATTTCATAGAAAAAAACGGAAGTGGCGTTTTAGCATTCATCAACCCACACGGCTTTTTAGATAATCCTACCTTTCGTGGAATGCGTTGGCATTTATTAAAAACGTATGACAAAATTTATACGATTGATTTACACGGTAACGCCAAGAAAAAAGAAACTGCCCCAGATGGTTCAGCAGATGTAAATGTTTTTGATATTGAACAAGGCGTTTCAATCAATTTTTTCATAAAAACAGGTAAGAAAAAACCAAACGAATTAGGCAAAGTTTATCATTATGACCTTTATGGTAAACGAGAATTAAAATATGATTTTCTAACCGAAAACAGTCTAAAATCAACACCCTATAATGAAGTTGAACTAACTGCTCCAGAATATTTTTTAATGCCTAAAGATTTTGAAAATAAAAACGAATATGACAAAGGCTTTCAATTAACGGAGTTGTTTATAGAATCGTCATTAGGTGTTTTATCAAAAAATGACAGTGTGACTATCGAATTTGAAAAATCATCTTTAAATAGAATAATTGAAAACTTTAGAAATTTAGAAGAATCTGAATTGCGTAAAATCTACAACTTAAAAAGTGATAGTAGAGATTGGATTTTATCAAAAGCAAAGGAAGATTTAACTGAAAATTTTAGCGATAACAATTTCAAAATGATTACATATCGTCCATTTGATAATAGATGGACTTATTTCACAGGTAAACCAAAAGGTTTTTTTGCATATAGTCAAAATCGCATTATGAAAAATTTGCGTGATGGTAACAATTATGCAATCATATCAGGTAGACAGGGTCAAGCTGTTGGAAGTATGCAATGGAATTTGTCCTTCATCACTAACACAATTTCAGACCAAAACATTTATTATCGTGGTGGTGGTAGTGTATTCCCACTATACATTTACCCTGAAATTAATGGACAGCAAAAAATTGTTGAGTCAATTGAAAGAATACCAAATTTAAAATCTGAAGTAGTAAATCTTTTAGCTGAAAGACTTGGTTTAACTTTTACTATTGAGAAAGAAATAAAAGACAACGCTTTTGCTCCAATTGACATTTTGGATTACATATATGCTGTTTTACATTCGCCAACATACAGAGAGAAATTCAAAGAGTTTTTAAAAATAGACTTTCCAAGAGTTCCTTATCCAAAAGACAAAGATACTTTTTGGCAGTTGGTAAAATTAGGTGGAGAAATTCGCCAAATTCATTTATTGGAAAGTCCAAAAGTTGAAAATTATATTACACAATATCCAATAGATGGCGATAATGTTGTTGGCAAACCCAAATACAAAGACGGTAAAGTGTACATCAACGACACGCAATATTTTGACCATGTACCGCAAGTGGCTTGGGAGTTTTACATCGGTGGTTATCAACCCGCGCAAAAATGGCTAAAAGACCGAAAAGACCGCAAATTGGAGTTTGACGACATTTTGCACTATCAAAAAATCATTGTAGCACTTTCAGAAACGGACAGACTGATGCAGGAGATTGATAAAATTGAGATTTAATGAGCGAGTTCCATTGTTTAGATATTGAATTTCCTGATGTTGATTTCAGTCCTTGCTTTGAGTCAGGTAATACAGAAGTAGCTAAAAGTTTTCACGCTCATTTGTATGTGAGCAAAGACGGCAACCGCCTGCCTGTAACCGATATGGGCTTTAATACGCAGGATAGGATGAAATTCCTGAAACTTTTCTTTGCAGACGAAAATGATTTGGACAATGTTACGATCCGCGACTGGTTCGATGACCATTTCTTCACCACCAATTTTTGGTATATGTGGCAAACTACGTTTGCTTGGCAGGAATGGAGCAGTATTTTCGAGTTTCAACGTTACATGAAACGGATGCTGTTGGAATTTTCCCGCATCGAAACATTGGAAGGTGTTACCCGTACGCCCTACAACCAATACGAATCCGTGATTTTGCCTTTGAAAAAATTCCTCGACAAATACAACGTGGATTTTTCTTTAAGAAAAACCGTTACCGACCTCAATTTCAAAGAGGGCGACGGCATTACCGTTTCTGAAATTGTATGTGAAAACGCTGAAGGAAATACTGAAAAAATTACGGTAAACGAAGGCGATTTGGTATTTTTTACCAACGGCTGCATTACGGACAATTCCGACAATGGCGATTACAAAACACCCGCAAAATACCTTCCGGGCAATCCGCCAAGTTTTGCATTGTGGCGTAAAATAGCCGACAAAAAACCGGGCAAACTCGGTAATCCCGATCCGTTTTTTACCAAACCGGATGAAACCAAATGGTATTCGTTTACCCCTACTTTCAAGGGCAACAAAATGCTTCAATTGATTGAGCAATATAGCGGTAACAAACCCGGAAGCGGCGCATTGATGACCTTTAAAGATTCTTCGTGGAGAATGTCGATTGTGGTAGCGGCCCAACCGCATTTTAAAGCGCAGGGCGATGATACGACCATACTTTGGGGGTACGGTTTGTATCCGGATGCGATTGGAGATTTTATAAAAAAACCGATGATTGACTGTACCGGCGAAGAAATTCTGACCGAGCTTATCCACCACCTGCATTTTGAAAAATACGAGCAGGAGATAAAAGACAGCGTTATCAACGTCATTCCTTGTATGATGCCATATATCGACGCATTATTCCAGCCAAGAGCCAAAGCAGACCGTCCGGCTGTGGTGCCGGAAGGAAGTACCAATCTGGCACTTATCAGTCAGTTTGTGGAAATTCCGGAAGATATGGTTTTTACCGAAGAATATTCGGTACGGGCTGCAAGGACAGCCGTTTACACGCTTTTAAATTTAGATAAGAAAGTTACTCCCGTAACAGAATATTGGAAACGCCCCGATGTGTTGGCAAAAGCCATTCATACATCTTATAGAAGTTAACAAATAAATAAAAATACAATGATAACATTTAAAAATGTAACCGTGGCAGGAAGTGGTGTTTTGGGTTACCAAATTGCTTTCCAGACTGCTTTTTACGGTTTTAATGTAACCGTTTACGACATCAATGATGAGGTTTTGGAAAAAGCCAAAGCGAAATTTGATATTTTGGCGGAATCGTATAAAAAAGATTTGAAGGTAACGGAAGAACAGCTTGCAGCCACTAAAGCAAATTTGCAATACAATTCCAATTTGGCAGAAGCGGTGCAAGATGCCGATTTGCTTATCGAAGCCGTTCCGGAAAATCCGCAGATTAAAATCGGGTTCTACGAACAGTTGGCGAAAGTAGCACCCACTAAAACTGTTTTTGCGACCAACTCTTCCACTATGCTACCAAGCCAGTTTGCCGAATATACAGGTCGTCCTGCACAATTCGTAGCCTTACACTTTGCCAATGAAATCTGGAAACACAATACCGGAGAAGTGATGAAACATCCCGGCACTTCAGACGAAACATTTAATTCCGTTTTAGAATTTGCCAAACAAATCGGAATGGTGGCATTGCCAATATACAAAGAGCAGCCGGGATATATCGTAAATTCCTTATTGGTACCGCTTTTGAGTGCTGCGTTGGATTTGTATGTGAACGAAGTGGCAGATGTGGAAACCATCGACAAAACATGGATGGTCGCAACCGGTGCACCAGTTGGACCATTTGGTATTTTGGATGTGGTAGGCGTTACTACTGCATACAACATCAATAAAATGGCCGCTGATAAAACACAGAATCCTACAAAAATAAAAGTGGCGGCGATGTTGAAAGAAAACTACATCGATAAAAACAAACTTGGTGTAGCCACTGGAGAAGGTTTCTATAAATACCCGAATCCAGCTTATTGGGAAAAAAACTTTCTGAAGTAATTTTTCTGAAAGATCAATATATTGAAACGCTCTTTTTTTCTGTTAAGAAAGAGCGTTTTTTGTATGCTGATAAGCACTACAGCTAACATCGGTAACTGTTGCACAACTCCAATTTTTATAAAAATTTAAAATATTTGACCTCGTTTAAGCCATTTTAAGCG
>NZ_JACALO010000067.1:0-6771 GCF_030328185.1 Empedobacter sp. 225-1
TTTATATAAAAAGTGAAACGGCTTTATGCTAAAATTTAATGGTGCGAAACTTACCTTTGTTTTCTTTTGATTTGTTTTACTTTGGTCATTCTTCATTGTTATTTTATCTAATAATTAAAAAGCCACTTGTTTTTAACTCAAATTAAGGAGTGAATAAGCTTGTAGATAGTTAATATTTAGCTTTAAATAGCTTTAAATACTTTTTGCTATAATTTCCTAATTATTAAAAATAAAATGTCTTAAAACGCAAAAAAACGACCTCAAAAGAAGCCGTTTTAAAATCGTTTCGCTTTCAAATTTATGGTTAAACATTAAATTTGAGCAACAAAAATACATTAATGAATTAAAAATCAGTTAATTAAATTAGATAAATTTATCAAAAATAAAAAGTCCGTCCGCCCCCCTTGGTGCGACCTGCGGTCTGCTATTTCCTTTTTTTTGTTTTGTTTTTTTCACTCCAACGAAAACAGTGCATTTCACGCAAGCTCCAAAAAGTGATTTTTCGAAGAAAATCACACCCTTAAAAACTAAAAAATTACCATGTTTTTGTATTAATTAAACATAGCTTATTATACATAACTTATCGGCTTTCGACAAAAAACGGATATTAAATTGAATATCATAGTTATTAAAAAGATTTAAAAATTATCAACTCCAACTTCTGTAATACTTAACTCCAACTTTTGTAATACTAAAAAACAATCAAACTCCAACTTTTGTAATACTAACTCCAACTTACAAAGTTATATGTTGGTTTTTAAATTTTTTAGTATTAATTTTGTTGGAGATAAACCATACTTGAATGATTATTAAAGAGAAGGAACTAATACAGTCGTATATTTTGACAACCGCAAAATACGATTATAAAGTTTTTGAGAAAAGAATTTTTTATAGAATTATTGAACAGTTTCAGTTCTTAATTGAAGGGAAGGAGTTGAATAAAAAATATTCTCTAATTAAAAAAGATGACGATAGTTATAAAATTAAAATTCCCTATAATTCTCTTCTAAAATCTACCGACGATAAAAATCATCAGCAATTTAAAAATGCTCTAAAATCTTTAGAAAGTAAATCATTTGAGTATGAAGATGACGACTTATGGGAATTAGTTCGATTAATTGAAAAACCTAAAGCATACAAAAGAAATGAATATGTAGAGTTTGAACTAAACCCAAGAGTTGTTGAAGTTCTAATAAATTTTGCGAAAGGTTTTAGGAAATTAAGATTAGATATTGCGCTTAGTTTTGAAACAACTTACGCTATGCGATTTTATGAGCTTATTTCGGAACAAAAAAAACCGATTAATTATTCTATTGACAACTTAAAAAAAATGTTCTTAATTGAGAATAAATATCAGGATACAAATAATTTTATAAAAAGGGTCGTTGATTCTGCAAAAAAGGAATTAGACGAAAAATCTCCTTACACATTTCACTATGAGAAAATCAAAACAGGTAAAAAAATAACTTCTATAAGATTTATTCCTATTTATCAACCTCAATTTGATAGTGAAAATATCCAAAGAAAGAACTTGAATAAACAAATGTCTAATCGTTGGTTTATTCCAAAAAATATTGAGGATTATTTAAAACATAATTTCGATTTTACAGATAAAGAATTGAACAATAATTTGAATTTATTTGAAAGTTTGTATAATAATTTATCTGAAGAAGTTTTATTAGATTTTCTTACCGATCTTCGAGAACCTTCAACATATGCAGACAATCGAAAAGGATTTATTATTGGAGCATTAAAGAAGAAGTTTGAACAAATATTTGAAAATAAATTTCTAAATACGCGGACAACCCACGGACAACCTGCGGACATGTAATTATTAAACAAAATGGAGGAAATAAAATTCACCACAACCGATATTTCAAAAAAACTAAAAGTCTCTGATAGAACAGTCAGAAGATACATAGATAAAGAAATATCTAAAATAGAAGGTAAATATCTACTATCAGAAGACGCATTTAATTTTATTATAAATAAATATTCAGCGGACAACCTACGGACAACCTACGGACAACCTTCGGACACTAATTCTGATGTAGAGAATGAAGAATTTGATATTATTGAAGCTTTTTCTCAAGAAGAATATTTAGAGTTTCAAAAAAGACTAACTGAATACCCTTTATTGAAAGAGAAGATTGAAGAATCAAAAAATAGATTAGATGATTCTAAAGAATATATTCAGACACTTCTAAATGAATTAGAGTATCATAAACAGACTTACCAAAAGCATTTAGAAATGCATCAAAAAATGATTGATGTTTTTCAACAACGCAATTTTATTGAAGCAAAAGAAAAAGGATTAGACCAATAATTCCTCCAGATATGAAAAGAAAATTAATTGATTTGGATTTAGAAACACAAAGACGTTTATCTATCCTTGCTTCTGCAAACGGAATGAGTTTGAAAAAATATATCGAATATATACTTTTTCAACACGGAAACGATCATTCCATTACAATTGAAAAAGAAATTAAAAAACAAAAAACTGCATCTAAAAATCAATTATCTATTTTAGATGAAATAAATAAACAAGTAACTCAATAAAAATAACTTGTACAGTTTTTGTATTTTTGTTTTCAGATTAGTTACGTTCATTATTAAAGAATTAAAATATGACAACACAAGAAATCTATATAGTAGAACCATCTACATCAGAAGAAGCTAAGGCATTAAAAGCATTTGCAAAAGCTTTAAAAATGAAAATTACAAAACAAAATAACTCAAGTAATATCAAAGATGAAATTTCTCAAGCCGTTAATGAATTGAATTTAATAAAAGACGGTAAATTAAAAGGAATTTCTACTAAAGAATTACTAAATGAGTTATAGTATTATTGTTGTTCCAGAGTTTCTAAAACAAGCGAAAAGATTAGGAAAAAAGTATCGCTCCATTAAAGACGATCTTTCCTTTTTGTTTGAGGAACTAGAACAAAACCCTGCTCTTGGAACAAATTTAGGAAACAACTGCTACAAGGTACGTTTAGCTATAAAATCTAAAGGAAAGGGTAAAAGTGGTGGAGCAAGAGTTATTACTCATATCTTAATCGAAAACGAAACTATTTATCTACTATCTATTTATGATAAAAGCGATCAAGATTCTATTTCAGATGAAGAAATAAAAGATTTATTAAAAAATATAAAATAAAGCCTTAGTATTTGAAATACTAAGGCTTTATTTTGTCCGATTTGGATATGCAGTTGCAACGGTAAAATGCGCATTGTAGAGTAGTTTCAAGATCAATTTAATTTATCCAAAACGGCACTTGTTTAAAATCAGCATTTTAACCTAAAAATTATTGGTAGATAATAAGAATTATGTTAAGTAATGAAATAGATTAATAAAGTATCAATTGTAGAGTTTCGTGATCCATGATTGAGAATTTAAAAATTTTAAATAAAAACCTCGCTATTCATACAAATGTTATTTAGATAATATAGACTATCAAAGAATTTATTACTTTTAACAAAGTAATTACACGAAATACGGATATAGGGAATATTTCACGAAACTTTTCTATTATTTACTTCGTAAATTACTATGTTAGCAGAAATGTTTCCCAAAATTGTACATAATATGAACACTACCAAATTAGACCAATTTGAAATAGAAAATATCGAAGATGTATTACCAATGTTTGAAGAAACTTTCAAAATCAAACTAGAAAATTCCGAAACCGAAAAACTAAATGACTTTAATGAATTTAGCGAATTGATAATTTCAAAAGTTAACTTTGAGAATGATAATTTATGTACAAGTCAAAGAGCATTTTATCAATTTAGAAACGCTTTGGAAACTGAAAATATCATAGAAAAAAATCAAATCCATCCAGACACTAAGTTGAAAAGTATTTTCTCGAAAAGAAATCGAAGAAAAAATGTAAAAAAAATTGAAGAAAAATTAGGTTATAAAATTGAAATTTTAGCTCCAAGTCAAATAACAATAAATATTTTGTTTTTTGCATTTGCTATTTCATTTATTGGTCTATTCTTTTATTGGAAAATCGCAAGTTTCGGAATATTGATTTCAGTTTTTGGTTTTTATCTAACAAAATTTACAAATAGATTGGACAAAAAAACAGTTCGAGAAATTATTGAAAAAAATACTGCTCAAAACTATTTTAAAATAAGAAATAATGAAAATTCTTTTAACAAAAATGAATTTAAATCTGTAATCTTAGAATGGTTTTCTGAAAATGCAGGAATTGAAAAAGAGAAACTTAAAGACGGAACTTTCGCATAAAACACTTCTGCTAACATCGGCTTGGCAAAATGCGGGGTTAAGTGCAAAATTGAATTTCTCACCTATTTATCCGCCAAAAGCTGTTTGCTTTTGTTTTTTTTATTAAATTTACCAAAAGGCTCACAGCTTTGGCTCAGTTTCGGTCTGAATTGAACTTTAGCTCAATTCAAGCCCGCACTATCGCCAAGCCGCGGCCCGTTAGCGGTAATTTTACCAAACAGAATGTTGAACATAAAAAAATATAATCCGATGAAGCTATAAGTAACTGTCCAAAATATATAAACTTAAACCTTTTCATTGCTTTCAAAAAGTAATGGAATTTTCTATTATTAACTTTTAAAAATTAGAAAAAATGACACAGTTACAAATGATTAACAAAACAAAATCTATAGCTCAACAAGACGAAAATATTTCCGCTGTTTTTATGTATGGTTCATTTACCAAAAACGAAGGAGACAAATATTCTGACATCGAATTTTACATCTTTGTAAAAAATAAAGAAAATTTCTCAGCAGAAAAATGGGTAAATCAAATTCATCCTGTGGCTTTATATTTTATAAATGAATATGGAACCGAAGTTGCTATTTTTGAGAATTTGGTCAGAGGAGAATTTCATTTTTTAAAAACAGAGGAAATTGAAATTATCAAATCTTGGGACGGAATAGTTACATTTAGCGATTTTGACCAAATGAACCTAATCGACAAAGACGGATATTTAACGAAAACGCTTAATCAAATCAAAACGAAATCGCCCGAAAGAATAACAAATGAAAACATCTTGTGGTTAAGTCAATCATTACTGAATGTTGTACTGACAACAAGTAACTTAATTAAGAGAGAGGAATTTGCTCACGCTCATCATAGTTTATCAAACGTTCAGAAATATTTGCTCTGGCTTATTAGAGCAAGAATAAACAAAACCCAACATTGGGAAAGTCCGACTAAAAGTCTTGAAAAGGATATTGATATGACTTGGTATTCTGCGTATAAAACAATAACATCGGATTTAAATCCTAAGAACATAATTTTAGCTTTTGAAAACTCATTAAATTTATCGGAGAAACTATTTGACGAACTAAATATTGAAACAAAACTGAACGAAATCCTACACGAAATAAGAAAAAACTACCGCTAACAAGGTATTGCCAAAAGCGGGGCTAAAGAGCTAAATTCAAGGTTCTGCCCTACTATTCCGCCAAAAACGAATTTTATTCGTTTTTTTTCTTAAATTTATCTCATAAAAATTCGTTTTGGCTCGCCTCGGTGCAAAATCGAAACTTATCGCTTCGATTTCCCCGCCTTCGGCAATACCCAAAACGTTACCTGCAAGCTGAAACCAAAAATCCGACAAAATAAAATGGTTGAAACATTGATAAAAACATTGCAACAAAAATATCTTATCAAAACAAACACAATTTCTAAACAAAAAGGTGGTTGGGCTTCTTTGGCTTATAAAATAGAAGATGAAAACGAGCATTTTTATTTTTTAAAAGTTTATGAAAAAAGTCGAAAATCAACTTCTTATTTAACGGAACACATCGACCTTTATCTTCCCATTGTGGATTGGCTTGATAATCAAACTCTGCTGAAAGGAAAAATCATTCGATTGATTAAAACGCAATCTGATGATTTTAGGTGCGAAGATGAAAATTATATATATGTTTTGTTTGATTACATTAAAGGAGAAACAGTTGGAGAAAAAAATTTAACCAAAGAACAAATAACTCAATTAGCCGAAATTGTCAGTCAGTTACATCATTTAAAAAAAACTCCTTTTGACCTTTCGCAGATTTCTGAAACATTTGACCTTTCGTTTATTTCTAAACTAAACAATTGGATAGACAAAAACCTTGACCAACTAAAAACGGAAATCAAAACGGTACTGCAACCTAATCTTTCAATTATAAAAAATCAAATCAACGAATGGTATAATTTATCAAATGCTTTAAAGGAAAAAGATTTAAAATATTGTTTATGTCATACAGATATTCATCATTGGAATCTTATCACAGACAAACAAAAATTATATCTTTTGGATTGGGAAGGAATAAAGTTTGCACCACCCGAAGCCGATATTTTCAGCATTTATCAGCAACCTTATTTTGATTTGTTTATCAAAAGATATTATGAACTCAATCCTGATTATCAAATCAATGAAACGGTTTTACAATATTATCTGACAAGTAGAAAACTTCAAGATATTTTTGAGTTTATCGAACAATTACAATTTGACGAACTCAATTCGGAAGAATACAAAATCAACTTAAACTATCTGAAAAAAGAAGTTGATAACATAATATCCAAACCTAAAAACACAGCCAGCAGGTAACAAGGGTTTTGCAAGAGCGGGGCGAAAATACTCCGTTGGAGATTTTCGCTATATTTGTAGCTTAGTGCTTCGGTCGAGATTTTCTGCTGAAAATCCCCGCCCTCGCAAAGCCCCAAACCGTTAGCTGCAAGGCTACACAACAACGCTAATAGACAAACATCCCTTGAAATAATAGGGAGCTGACCCGA
>NZ_JACALO010000068.1:0-6285 GCF_030328185.1 Empedobacter sp. 225-1
AAATACGAATATATGTACTGTTTAAAATAAAATTTTATTGGTCTAATCCTGTATCATTTTTTCAGGACGTTACATTTATTTTTTAATTACTTTTTTGGTAACAATTTTTCCATCTTTTAGATGGATTGATAAAATGTACATTCCTTTAGGAAATTGTTTTAGACTTACTTCAGTGCCTAAATCAATACCAATTAAGCGACCATTAAAATCATATAAATTCGCATAATCAAAATGATTAGCTTTTATCTTTATTCTATCATTTGTTGGATTTGGAAAAACTTCTACAAGTGATTGTTGATAATTATAATTAATCGTTGCTAATTCTTCCCAAGTATTTTCAGCTTTTTCACCACCCCAAATCAATGTTGCTAAATAAGGATTGTCTATAAAAGGATTACGGCTTCCTTGTGTTTCTGCAATAATTTCATTTCTTACTTTTTCAAATTCAGATACTTTGTCTTCAACATTCCATTTTAAGAACATATCAGGCATTCTATCTTCTTTGTTTGTCGTGGTATTGTTGTACGCAACCAATTGTGGATCGGTTTCCATACCATAATGTACATACATATACATAATAATTCGCGCTACATCTCCCGTCCATTCATCACCAGGATAAAAACCTCCATTGATTAATTTGGCTTGCCCTGTTACATCTTGTGCCCATTTTTCACGATAAGCATTGTTACTTCTAGTCGAATTAATTTGTCTATCAACTGCGCGTAAATTATGCGCATCAGTTCCAGTTCCAGGAGAATCTGTATTTAGAATAGGATTGGCCATCGATTTTGGAAAAATATGTTCGCGTTCCCATTTTCCGATTGTACTTCCACTTGAAGAGTTATTTTTATTGTTTACATCTCTTGTACGTTGCTCCGAGTAAATTGTAGAATTATCTGTAAAACCATAAATTAACAAAACACGACCATTAGAATCTAAGTCTAAGTCAGATTTGTCTAAAATATTCCAAACTCCTGGAGTATATTTTACTGCTCTATGCGTTGCATTGATAATATCATGTAGTTCTTCTTTTATAATTTTTCCATTTTGTTTAAAATCAATTCCTTCATAATAATCAGGAATCTGAGCGAATAATGCAAAAGGAAATAAAAGAAGTAAATATTTTCTCATAATTAATTATAAATATTTAACAAAAATAAGTATTTATAAATGATTATAAAAAGATGAAACGCTTATTAATAGAGGGGTCTACTGAAATTGTTTGATATATTGCTTAGGTGTTAAACCATATTTTTTCTTAAATGCTGATATGAAATGAGATGGATTTTCGTAGCCAATTTCAAATGAAATATCTTTTACCATTTGTTGATTTTCTTCTAATTTATGTAACGCATGTTCTAATTTTTTGTCGAGTAAATAACCATAAACAGTTGTTCCGTAAAGCTCTTTAAAACCTTCTTTCAAATGATATTCAGAAATAAAGAATTTTTCGCAAAGTTGTTTGATAGTTGGAGGGTTTTTGAAATCAGCTAATAAATAATCTTTAATTTCTTTGATTCTTTTTCCTTCATTTTCATCATTCAAAAAAGGACAATGTTCCGTTTGACTTTCTATCTCAGAAAAATAAAGTGTAAATAATTCGTACATTTTTCCAATCAAAAATAGATTTTGAAATTGAGGTGATAGTTTCATTTGCTCAATCTGATTCAGAACTAATTTTATAGCCGGACCAATTTCTCGTTCAATATAAAATTTTTCTTGTGTCATTGTCGAGATCAAATCATTCTGAATTTGATATTCGGCAAATAACTGATGTAATTTCTGGATAGACAAGACTACAATATAAACTTTACTTTCTGCATTGATATTTAACGATAACGGAATATCTAAAGTCGGATAATAAAACAAAAAGCTTTTTCCTTCATGTAGATTGATTTTGTAAATACCATTATTAAAATTAAATGTCAAAGATCCTTTTGTACAAAAGTAGAATTGTATATAACGCTTGTCAATTCCTTTCAAAATTGTCTCTGTAGATTCTGTAAAGTTGTCTATTTGAGCGATAAATACGTCTGTTGATAATTTATACTCGTTGATTTTACTTTTATGGGTATTTTTTAAATCCATTTCGAATGATGAGGTTTGTCATATAAAAAACGTGACATTTGTCAAGTGCGCTCTTTATAATGGTTTACCTACAAATATAAGTGTTTAATTTATAATTATTCTAAAAAAGGAAACTTTAATTTTTAGCGTTATTTTTATTTTTTAAAGTTATTTTCACAATGGTTTTGAAACTACTTTTGTATCAGTATTTGAAGAAATGACAATTAGAGGTAATAAAACGGAAGAAAAATTTTACGTTATTGGAATTAGTTATGAAAAAGCTGATGCCATAACACGAGGTAAATTTACATTTTTTCCAGAACAAGTTGAAACGTTTACAGAAGATTCTAAATCGAATGGTTTAGAGAATTTTTTTATTGTATCAACTTGTAATCGTACTGAATTTTATGGTTTTGCTGAAAGTGAAGATCAAATCGTTGAGCAATATTGTAAATATACAGAAGGTAATGCAGTAGATTTCCGTCAATTTATGGTGGTAAAAGAAGGTGAAGAGGCGATTAATCATTTATTTCGCGTATCGTCAGGTTTAGAAAGTCAGATTTTAGGAGATTTTGATATTATTGGTCAAATCAAAATTTGGTTTTCTCGCTTCAAAAAACAAGGTGCTTCTAATGCTTTCTTAGAAAGATTGGTCAATACGGCAATCCAAATTAGTAAAAAAGTGAAGAACGAAACATTTTTAAGTAATGGTTCGGCTTCAGTTGCCTATTCTGCGGTAAATTTTATTCAAGCAACGCAAGGCGATTTAACAGATAAAAATATTCTTTTGTACGGAATTGGGAAAATTGGTCGTAATACATGTGCTAATTTGGTGAAACATTATCCAAATACAAACATTACGTTAATCAATCGTACAAAAGAAAAAGCAGATGTTCTTGGACTGAAATATGATATTACAGTAAAAGATCACAGCGAATTAAAAGAAGAATTACAACATACAGATATTTTAATTGTTGCGACAGGAGCAAGTAATTATACAATTACAGAAGAAATGATTGCGTTTGATAAAGAAATGACTATTATCGATATGTCAGTTCCAGAAAATGTGATTCATACGTTGGCTTCTCGCGAATCTATTCAGTTGGTAAATGTGGACGGATTGTCAAAAATGGTAGATGATACGATTGCGCAACGTCGCAATTCTATTCCAGAAGCTTTGGCAATTATCGAAGAACATTCAGCAGAATTTTACGAATGGTTAGAAACAAGAGAATTGGTTCCAGCGATTCAATCTTTCAAAGATAGATTAGACTTTTTTCAAAGTTTTGCTTTAAACAATTTGAGAAAAGACAATGTAAATATCGACGAAAATGAAACGATTTTAACTGAAAAAGTAATCCAAAAAATTACCAATCAATTTGCATCTTATTTAATCGAAAATAAAGAAAATGCAGACGAAACAATTCAGTTAATCGAAAAAATGTTTCATTTAAAACAAGCTTAATACAATCATGAAAACAATAAAAATTGGTACACGTCAAAGTCCTTTAGCACTTTGGCAAGCCAATAAAGTTGCTTCGATTTTAGAAGCGAAAGGTCATCCAACAGAAATTGTTCCAATTACTTCAGAAGGTGATGCAAATCTAAAACAACCCATTTATTCTTTAGGATTAACAGGCGTTTTTACGCGTTCATTGGACATCGCATTGTTAAATGACCAAGTAGATATTGCTGTACATTCGTTGAAAGATGTACCAACTGTTTTACCTGAAACGTTAGAGCTGATTGCTTATCCAGAACGTGCAAGTTCTGCGGATATTTTGGTGTACAAATCGGAAGATATTTTCGAAAAAGAACATCGTGTTATCGCTACAGGTTCTTTGCGTCGTAAAGCTTTTTGGAATCATAAATATCCAAATGATACTATTGTAGATTTACGTGGAAATGTACAATTACGTTTACAAAAATTACAAGATAATCAAGAGTGGGACGGAGCTGTGTTTGCTTTTGCAGGTTTAGATCGTTCTGAAATTTTGGATGAATTGGCAGCGAAAGGTCTTCATTATAAAGTGATTGATTGGATGATTGCTGCGCCATCACAAGGAATTTTGGGAATTGTAGCCAAAGAAGGTTTTGATTTGAGTGATATTAATAATCCTCAATGCGAACTTTTTGCAACTGTAGAACGTCAATTCTTAAATGTTTTAGAAGGTGGTTGTACAGCGCCAATTGGTGCATTAGTAGAAAAAATTGATGAAGAAAATTACTCGTTCAAAGGAGCAATTTTAACTATTGATGGACAAGAAATGATTTCAATCGAAAGACAATTCAAAGCAGAGGAGTACTTAACAAAAGGTCGCGAATTTGCTGAAGAATGTATTGCGCAAGGTGCAGCGAAAATGATTGAACAAATAAAAAAAGAAATCGGAACGAAATAGTGCGTACAAAAGTTTTATTTACAAAGTTAATTTCGTCTTCTATTCTTGAAAAAGAATTTGGAACTGATGTTGAGGTGGTTTGCAAACCAACTTTACAAATCGAATTAACTTCTGTTAATGAAATTTCGAAGCAGATTGATTATTCGGTTAATCAATTTATCGTAACGAGTCAAAATACTGTAAATGCCATTAACGGATTGGACTTGAATGGTCATTTTTTTGTTGTTGGAAAAAAAACGGCTGAAAAACTAAAAGCACAAAACAGAGAAGTTATTTTGGTTGAAGATTATGCAGAAGATTTAGCTCCGAAATTGATTTCAGGAAATTATCTTTCGAAATGGAATTTCTTATGCGGTTCTTCTCGTCGAGATTTGTTGGTAAACGAATTATCAAAAGCAAATCACGAAGTCAATCAAATCGTAACGTATCAATCAGAGCAAATTGTTTATCAATTAAATAATACGTTTGATATGTATGCTTTTTTTAGTCCGTTGTCATTCAAAGCATTTCATCAACAAAATGAAATTCCAGAAAGTTCAACTATTTTTACAGTCGGAAATACAACAACTTTTGCAATAAAAGAAGTTTATCCAAATCATAAAATTATAACTGCACAAACACCTTTGGTGGAAGTAGTAATAGAAAATATAAAAAAATACATCAATGATAAAAAATGATTTGCTTTTAAAAGCATTGAGAGGTGAGGAGGTAGAACGTCCACCAGTATGGATGATGCGTCAAGCTGGACGTTATTTACCAGAATTTATCGAATTGAGAGATAAATACGATTTCTTTACACGTTGTCAAACGCCAGAATTAGCAGCTGAAATTACAGTTCAACCAATTCGTCGTTTTCCGTTGGATGCAGCAATTATCTTTTCGGATATTTTAGTTGTTCCACAAGCAATGGGAATGAATTTCGAAATGAAACCAGGTGTTGGTCCTTGGTTAGAGAATCCAATTCGTACAGCTCAAGATGTAGAAAAAGTTTACATTCCTGATGTAGAAGAAGAGTTAGGATACGTATATGCAGCGATGGATATTACGAAGAAAGAATTAGATAATAATATTCCTTTAATCGGTTTTGCAGGTTCTCCTTGGACATTATTGTGTTATGCAGTAGAAGGACAAGGGTCTAAATCATTTGATAAAGCGAAAGGTTTTTGTTTTCAAAATCCAATTGCAGCACATCAATTGTTAGAAAAAATTACGCAAACAACGATTCAATATTTGTTGAAAAAAGTAGAACACGGTGCAAATGTGATTCAGATTTTTGATTCTTGGGGTGGAATGTTATCGCCAAAAGATTATGATGAATTTTCTTGGAATTACATTGAGCAAATTGTAAACGAAGTTTCTAAAGTTGTTCCTGTAACTGTATTTGCAAAAGGTTGTTGGTTTGCTTTAGAGAAAATGGCCGATTCTAAAGCTTCTGCTTTGGGAGTTGATTGGACAATTACGCCACAATTAGCACGCGAGTTTACAGGTTTCAAAAAGACGTTACAAGGTAACTTTGATCCTTCTCGTTTGTTATCTCCTCCAGAAACTATTCAACAAATGGTAAAAGAAATGATTGACGATTTTGGTCCTTATAAATACATTGCCAATTTAGGCCACGGAATTTTACCGAATATTCCAGTAGAAAATGCACAAGCGTTTATAGAAGCGGTTGTAAATTATAAGAGAGATTAAGAAACTCGATATAATAAGAAAACCTTCCGTGATGGAAGGTTTTTTATTAAATATATGTCCCGTCCTGAAATAGCGATACAAAAAAGAAATCGTTATTATGGAAGAAAGAAGCAATTATGTCAAACGT
>NZ_JACALO010000069.1:0-5606 GCF_030328185.1 Empedobacter sp. 225-1
TGCTACACCATATTTTACTTTTCTTGTCATAAAAAATGCCCCCAAAAGTGTCTAACTTTTTGGGGGCAGTGTATTTAATTTGAAGCTTTTTTTATGATAATGAAATAGATTATATCTAATTATAATACTCTTTTTACATATAAGAATTTTGGACCCCAGTATCTGTCATTTAAAGAAGAAACAATAACTCCTTTTGATGTTGAAGAATGAATAAATTCTAAAACTCCATCTTTATTACGTCCATGTACAATACCAACGTGCGATACTCTACCACGACCTCTTGTAGCAAAGAAAACCAAGTCTCCTTCTTTAGCTTCTGATGTACTAACTGTAAAACCTTCTTTTGCTTGATCAGCTGACACACGAGGTAAATTTTTATTAAAAGTTTCGAATACATTTCTAACAAAAGCAGAACAATCAATACCATTTCTTGTTGTGCCTCCGTATCGGTATGGAGTACCAATATAAGTTTCAGCTTCTTTTAATAAAAATCCAGAAAACAATTCGTTTGTTTCTTCTAAAACACTGTTTAACACGACCATAGATTTTGCGTCATCGTTAATTTCTATTGGTGTTACATCCAGATTGGCATGTTTGTTGATTATTTTAGCTTGAGTTTCAATCGCTCTTGGCTTCGGAATGAAACTTCTCGAAGAATATTCTGTAGCTTCGTTAACTGGGGTTAAAGATGAACAAGATGTTATAAACATCGTGCAAACCACCGCAGCTACACCTAATATCGATGCTTTCATATATTGAGTATTCGTTTGTATAAATTTTAATAGCATCGCTAAAGTAATTGTTAAAATTATAACTCATTATATACAAGCAACATTTTGACAAAATATTAACTTCCTTAACATTTTTTAACATAAATTTTAATAAAAAAACTTTTAATTAAATTTGGAACTTTAAAAATTAGTTCTAAATTTGCACTCGCTTTTCACAAGAAGTTGTAAAGCCGTCATGCGGCCCATTCGTCTAGTGGTTAGGACATCAGGTTTTCATCCTGGAAACAGGAGTTCGATTCTCCTATGGGCTACATTAAAAGTGTTTTAGAAAATTATTAAATTAATTTGGCGAGATAGAATATTTGTTTATATCTTTGCCGAACTAAAATAGAAAGAGATTTAAGTTATGGCAAATCATAAGTCAGCATTAAAAAGAATTAGACAATCAGCGGTAAGACGCGATCGTAATAAATATTATCATAAATCAGCTCGTACAGCTATTAAAGCGTTAAGAACTGAATCTGATAAAAATGAAGCAGAAACTGTTTTTCCAAAAGTTTCTTCAATGATTGATAAGTTAGCAAAAAGAAACATTATTCATAAGAATAAAGCTTCAAACTTAAAATCAAAGTTAGCGAAACATATTGCGGGATTAGCTTAATAAAATAAAAGTGGTCCCTTCGTCTATCGGTTAGGACACTAGATTTTCATTCTAGAAAGAGGGGTTCGATTCCCCTAGGGACTACAAATTAATAGATGGATTGCATTATTGCAATCTTTTTTTTCCTTGTTCATAGTTGTTGATTTTTATTAAACAACCAGTAGAATACTGTGTAAAGGAAATTGTTTTTTGTGTTTTGTTTGTAAAGGTTAATCATATTGTTTAGATGATTAATCGGGAATGAAAATGTCGCTGTATAATTCAACTTGGTTCAAATTATTAGAATTATACATCGACTTTTCTACAACTCCCAACACAAAATGACGTTCATTCAAAAAAAAGAATATTCGAATTATTTAATTCATATTAAGTGGTCCCTTCGTCTATCGGTTAGGACACTAGATTTTCATTCTAGAAAGAGGGGTTCGATTCCCCTAGGGACTACAAATTTGACTTAAATAAAAAAAATAAAAAATATTTCGAAAATTGTTTGGTATTAAAAAATAAACGTTTATTTTTGCACCACAATAATACGAAAGGAGGTCCCTTCGTCTATCGGTTAGGACACTAGATTTTCATTCTAGAAAGAGGGGTTCGATTCCCCTAGGGACTACAAAAAAGCATTCAAAACTGAATGCTTTTTTATTTTGAAATAGTTTAGTTTATATTGGTTCGTTGTAATCAATAAAAAAGCGTTTGAAGAAATAGACTTCAAACGCTTTTTGCTTTTATATCTATATCATTACAACTTTGGAATAGCAGCTATTAACTCTTTTGTGTAGTTCGTTGTAGGATGTGCGTATACTTTATCCGCATCATCTAATTCTTTCATTTCACCATGTTGCATTACCAACAATTGATCACTCATATATTTTACAACAGCCAAATCGTGTGAAATAAAGATATAAGTAAATCCAAATTCGGTTTTTAAATCATTTAGAAGATTTAAAACTTGTGCTTGCACAGAGACATCTAAAGCAGAAACAGATTCATCACAAATGATAAATTTTGGGTTTAAAGCCAATGCACGAGCAATTCCGATACGTTGACGCTGACCTCCCGAGAATTCATGTGGGTATTTATTCAAATCTTGTGCTGTTAAGCCTACTTTTTTCAAAAGTGTAGAAGCCGTTTGCAATCGTTCCGTTTTATTTTGTCCAATTCTATGGACTTGCATCGGTTCAGTAATAATTTGTGCAACCGTTTGTCGAGGATTTAAACTTGAATATGGATCTTGAAAAATAATCTGGATTTCTCTTCTTAATTTTCGAATCTCTTCTTTCTTAAGCTTAGTAATATCAACTCCATTATAATATATTTCACCAGCCGTCGGTTTTTCCAATAATAAAATCGTTCTGCTCAACGTTGTTTTTCCAGAACCAGACTCACCAACTAACCCCATTGTTTCACCTGGATATACCTTAAATGAAATATCATCTACAGCTTTTACACTCGGTATTGTTGAATCTCCAAATAAAGAAGAAGGATAAAAATATTTTTTTAAATTCTTGACTTCTAAGATAGGTGGATTTGCATATATCTTTTTGTGAAAACTTGTTCGTTCTTCATCTGTGTAGGTTGCTGTTTTAAAATCTGGATTATCAAGAAAATCTTTTACAGTTGGTAAACGTTTTGCTCGTTCCTCTAATCGAGGTCGACAAGCAATTAAGCCTTTCGTATAATTTTCTTTTGGATAATGAAAAATAGTTTCTACATTTCCTTGCTCCACAACATTTCCACGAAACATCACCAAAACCTCTTCACAAACATTTGCAATTACGCCCAAATCATGTGATATAAACAACATACTCATGTTGTTTTTTAATTGTAATTCCTTCAATAAATCGAGTGTTGCTCTTTGTACTGTTACATCCAAAGCAGTTGTAGGTTCATCGGCAATCAATAATTTAGGCTCGCAAGAAATTGCCATAGCAATCATCACGCGTTGCTTTTGTCCACCAGATAATTCGTGCGGATACGCTTTATAAATACGTGCTGGATTTGGCAATTTTACTTGTTCGAAAAGGTGTAAAACTTTCTTTTTTGCTTCGTCTTTGTTCAATTTTTGATGCAAACGAATGGCTTCTTCTACTTGTTCACCACAACGTAAACTTGGATTAAGTGAAGTCATTGGTTCTTGGAAAATCATTCCGATTTCATTACCTCTAATTTCTTCTAATTCTTTGGGAGAAAGTTTTAGTAAATCAATCATTTTATCATCTTGACGAAAAAGAATTTCACTTTCTGGATGAATCGTCGCATTTGGAGATAATAATCCCATGATTGCTAAAGATGTCAAAGACTTTCCCGAACCAGATTCTCCCACAATACCTAAAGTATCGCCTTGTTCAACTTTGAAATTAATGTTGTTCAGCACTTGTTTATCTCCAAAAGAAATTGATAAATTTTTAACCTCAATGATATAATGTAAACTTTGATTTTGCATTGCAAATAGTTGCTTGGTAAATGAAGTGGAAATTTAGTGATTTTTAATGATTTTCTTCACTCTATAAATTCTAAGATTTTGTATTTATTTATTTTGTAATTTTGCTACGAATCAAACCGTTGTGATTTATAATATTTTTTATTAATTTAGACATATTGATTTACTGGCTCACAAAAACTTATAACAAGTCAGTTTCTTAAATTCGAAGAATGGATACATACTCCCAGATTTCGACATTGTTTTTAGTCGCTAATCACAATGTCGCCGATGAAATTTCTGTAGCAAAACTTTTGCTTACAATTTTCCTTGTTTTATTAAATGGTTTTTTCGTTGCAGCAGAATTTGCAATTGTAAAAGTACGTTCGTCACAAATTGAAGTCAATCAAGATATAAATGAAAGAACTTCGAATGCTGCAAAGCGAATTGTAACACATTTAGATTCTTACCTTGCAGCAACACAATTAGGAATTACTTTAGCTTCCTTAGGATTGGGTTGGGTTGGAGAAAGTTCTATCACACCAATTATTTTAAAACTTTTTGAAGTTTTAGGTTTAACCTCTCCATCTTGGACTACGATTGCACAAAATGCAGCTATTCCAGCTTCATTCTTTATTGTGACAATTTTGCACATTGTTTTTGGAGAATTAGCACCAAAGTCATTAGCAATTCAGTATCCAACAAAAACAACATTTGCTGTTGCTTGGCCACTTAGAGTGTTTTATTTTGTATTCAAACCACTTATTGTAATGATGAATGGTATGGCTAATATTATTCTTCGAGCATTTGGAATTCACCCTATTCATGGAGGAGAAATACATACAGAAGAGGAATTAAAAATGATTATTACCGAAAGTACCGAAGGTGGTGCAATCGAAGAATCAGAGCGAAATCTGATTCAAAATGTTTTTGATTTTGATGATCGTCGTGTCATGAATATTCAAACATTACGTAAAAATGTATCCGCAATTAATATCAATACTTCTGTAAAAGAAGCGTTAGATTATGCGATTAATGAAGGATATTCTCGTTACCCTGTTTATGAAGAAGAATTTGATAATATAAAAGGGATTATTTACGCGAAAGATTTGATTAAACAATTATTAGAAAATCCTAACCAAACGGAGATCGAAGGTTTGTTACGTGAACCTATTTTTATTTCAGAAAATGCATTGATTAAAAATGTAATGAAACAATTTCAGAAAAAGCATATGCAAATTGCGGTTGTGACTAACGAAGTTGGTGAAGTAGCAGGAATTGTTTCGATGGAAGATATTTTAGAGGAATTAGTTGGTGAGATTCAGGATGAATATGACAACGAAGATCCTATTGTTTCGCGTGTTTCGGAAGGTATTTATAATGTAAATGCTCACAATGCAATTAGTGATATTAATCGCTTAGTTCCTTTTAAATTCGAAGAAAGTGAACATTATGATACGTTGGCTGGGTTGATTTCTGAATGTTATCCTGACAAAGAATTGTCCGAAGGTGATTTGGTTGATTTGGAAGAATACACAGGAACAATTATTAAAATGTACCGAAATTCGGTAGAACAAATTCAATTAAAAGTGAAAGAAGAATTCATCGAGAATTACCGAGATGAACCTGACACAGCTGAAGATGATGAAAATTAGTCTTTAAAATATGAATGAAAAATCCGCTCAACAACGAGCGGATTTTTTATTTTATATATCTGTCCCGTCCTGAAATAGCGATACAAAAAAGAAATCGTTATTATGGAAGAAAGAAGCAATTATGTCAAACGTACTCA
>NZ_JACALO010000006.1:0-84784 GCF_030328185.1 Empedobacter sp. 225-1
GTTTCAAATGACGATAATAAACCTGTCGGTCAACCCCGAACAATTCACAGGAGAAACTTATGGTTTCTTTTTGTTCCTTTCGGAAAGAATCGATAGTTCGGGTGGTGAGTTTTTTCGTATATCAATTTGATATTCCTCTTCGGCAAGGTTAATCATCATATCGAAAATAATGGCTTTTTTATCAGCCACATAAGCTTGTTTCTCAAGGAAAGCCTTCTGCTTTTGCAAAAGCTTTACTTGGGCTTCAAGCTCCATGATCTTTTGTTCTGGTGACTTTGGCATATTCGAGGGTGTTTGGTTCTCCCAATCAAAGGTACCAAATTTTCTGAGCCAACTCATAACTGTACTTCGGGCTTGGATGCCATACTTACGGCAAGCGCCCACAGTAGATAATTCCCCAGACTCAATTTCTTTTACAACATTCAACTTAAAAGACATACTGTAATCGCGCTGAGTACGTTTGACATAATTGCTTCTTTCTTCCATAATAACGATTTCTTTTTTGTATCGCTATTTCAGGACGGGACACGTTATTACATATAAAAAGCTGTCTTATCTGAGAAAGCTTTTATTTTTTGTATTGATTATACGCTTTATCTAATCGAGTTTTTATTCTTTTTTTCACTAACCTTGGTGCAAGAATTTCAATTTCTTCACCAAAGCCTAAAAGTTCTCGTTCTAACTCAAAATTATGCACCACTTCTATCGAAAACAACGTTCCTTCATCTGTAATCTCCAATGTTTTTTGCGATGCATGAATAGGTTTTGTTACGACATAAGGCGCCAATTTTTTATTAACCCGAAAAATAACTCGTTGCTCCCTTTCTTTCACGTTTTTTGTCACACCAATCGCATTATTATAATACGTATCAAAATCAATTTCTAACTCATCAATAAACGGCTCATTGGCCAATTCATAAAACTCAACAATCCTATCCAAAGCCAAAGTATACAACTTCATGTCTTTTCTCGATTTAGCCAATAAAAACCAACGATTGCGATATTCTTTCAACAAATACGGATAATAAACTTGTTGTTTTGGTTCTTGACTTTTTGCTTTGAACGATTGATACGAAATCAACAAAGGTTGTTTCTTGACAATTGCTTGATACAACCGATTCAAATGTTCTAAACCTTTTAATAAAGGATTTTCTTCGAACTGAATATAATTTGGTTGTTGATGAGTTTGCTTGGATAAATTATTTTCGAGGCGCGTAATAATCTCATTCATATCATCAAAATAATTAAAACCATTCAATTGTTTCATCACCGAAATCACTTCTTTCATTTTATCCAAATCTGCAGACGAAACTGGTGAATTATGAATCGAATACTCTCGATCTTCATATTCATAAAACTTTTTTTCACGCACAACAATTGGCGCATTATAGCCCAATTTATCACTACGCATCACTTGTAAGTCACCTTGTATCGTTCGTTTCGAAACTCCAGACGTTATTCCTTCGTATTCATACAATGCTTCCGAAACTTTTTCTATCAAATCTTCTAATGTCCATTTTCTGAAATGATTTTGCAAACATTTATCAATCGTTTGGTAGCGTATTAATGCAATTTTATTAGTTGCCATGGTTGATTTCTTTGTTCAATACTACAAATTTCAAATCAAAGTACGCAATCTATTTGCGTAGAAATTTTTATTTCAACTTTTATTCAAAATATTTTCAATATAAAACCCTCTATTCATCATTATTTACAAATTATTTTAATAAAAATTTTTATTACGCAATTCTCTTGCGTACTTCTACTTCAACTTTGTCAAAGGTTTAACAACCAAATGATTTTAATTGTTCCTTGACTAATGTTTCAGTATAGCATTGTAGTAGAAAATGTTTCATCACTTCTATTCTGAATAATTAAAATTATCAACGGATGGGTCGTAGGTTCGAATCCTACTTTCAGGAAACTGAAATAACTCAGTGGGTAGAGCAATTCATACAGACTTTAAATCTGTTCATCGCCCGAAAGGGCAACATTGAAAACAAAAAAGCTAAAAAATTTTCTTTTCGAATAAAGAATTTATTTCGTAGAAATGAATTTGAAATAAGATCAAAAAACTTGATTAAAACCTGAATTTGAAACTTTAGTTGATGATTGATTTCAAAAGTTTAGATAAGACATCAAGTCAAAATGATTGGAGGAAATATTTAAAAACAAGACATCAAAACAAGCTGCTCAAACTTCAAATTCCGTTTTAAAAAAAGGAAAATGATTTAGCTTTTTTAATTAGATAATCTGTCACATTGAACTTGTCGAGGACAGAATAACATAAAATAAGAGAGACGATTCTTCGATAAACAAAGAATGACAATAATTCGTCAATTCGAGTGGTTTTCGTTTCGAAAGAAAAAGAAAATTATATTGAGAACAGAGAATTTTTCAATCCTTTTTCTCGATACAAAATTGTTTCACAATTTCACTCGAAATGACGGTTTGAAAAAATAATAAAAACCAATAAAAAAATAGATAATGAAAAAATTAGCGATTAACAACCAAGAAATTGGAATCTATATCAAAAATAACGAAGTAGAAAAAATTTACACAAGAGGAAATTTTTGGATTTTCTTCAATAAAAATATCGAAAAACTAAACATCAACGAAATAATTGATGAAAAATTCCAGGCAATGTTTATGGAAAATGAAATATTGAAAGAAATGGTTGATTTTATAGAAGTGTTGCATAATGAGGTATTGATTATTTACAAAAACAATCAATCATACAATTCGTTTTACAATAAAAATGTAATGATTTGGAAAAATTCAACTCAATTAAAAGCTGTAAAATTTGATTTGAATTCTACTGACGAAATTAAGAATTTAACAAAAAGAGAAATTGATATTTTAAGAAAAGCTGGTGCGATTCGTATTATTTCAATTCCAACTTATCATGAAGGAATTTTGTTTAAAGACAATGAATTTGACTCGGTTTTTAAAGCTGGTGAGTATAAATTTTATAACAACGAAGTCAAAATTTCGATGGTTTCTTATGATATGCGTCCGCAAACAATTGAAATTTCTGGACAAGAAATTTTGACAAAAGATAAAGCACAATTACGAATCAATTTTATGGTAGACTACCAAATCACAGATTTGATAAACGCTTTTCAATCGAACAAAGATTTCGAGAAAATGATTTATCAAGCGATTCAATTGGGATTGAGAGAATTTATTGGCAATATGAATTTTGACGATTTGATGTCGGATAAAAATTCGGTAACGAATTATATTATTCAAAAATATCAAACTCAATTTGAAAAAATTGGTCTAAAATTAATCAACGCAGGGATGAAAGATATTATTCTTCCTGGAGAAATAAGAGAAATTATGAACCGTGTTTTGATTGCCGAAAAAACGGCTCAAGCCAATTCGATTACACGTCGTGAAGAAACTGCTTCGACAAGAAGCTTGTTAAACACAGCAAAATTGATGGAAGAAAATGAAACTTTATGGAAATTAAAAGAAATGGAATACATTGAAAAAATAGCTGATAAAGTTGGAGAAATCTCAATTTCTGGTAGATCAAATGTATTAAATGAATTAAAAACAATGTTTACTAAATAATATTCTAACCAAATTATATGAAAACAACTGAACAACAAAACAAACCAATTAATGGAAATGATTTGATTGCCTTGGGTTATCCTGAAAATGAAATATTAGGAATCGCCTTAAAAATCAACAAAAAAAAGAAATGGTTACACAAAAGCAGAAATTCTTGATAAATATGTGCAAGTTTTATCTTCGCCACAAGATTTCTTAGAAGATAAAGTTTTTAAAACATTGGCAAAAGGTTTTATTGATGGAATTCATTCGCCAAAACAAGATGAAAACTTAATTGAATTGAAAGAAAATCCTAACGATTTCAATATTTATGGTGCAGAAAATATTGAAGACGGTGCTTTAGAACAAATGAAAGTTGCGATGAAACTTCCTGTGACAATTGCTGGTGCAATTATGCCAGATGCGCATCAAGGATACGGTTTACCAATTGGTGGTGTTTTAGCGACAAAAAATGCGATTATTCCTTATGGTGTCGGTGTTGATATTGGTTGTAGAATGGCTTTATCGATTTATGATTTACCAGCTTCTCATTATTTTGAACATCACGATTCGTTAAAAGAAACGTTGATAAAAAACACAAAATTTGGTGCAGGCCATGGATTTCATGGTCAATACAAAGCAGAACATCAGGTTTTGGATGACACAAAATTTGAAACGAATTCATTTATTCAGAATTTAAAAGACAAAGCGTGGTCGCAATTAGGTTCTTCTGGTGGTGGAAACCACTTTGTAGAATTTAGTTTGATCGATTTCAAAGAAGATGATGAGAAATTAAACATCAAAAAAGGTTCGTATTTAGCTTTATTGACACATTCTGGATCGAGAGGTTTCGGTGCTACTATTGCTGGATATTACACTAAAATCGCTAAAGAAATTTGTAAACTTCCGTATAAAGCACAAAATTTAGCTTATTTGGATTTGGATTCTGCAGAAGGTCAAGAATACTGGATTGCGATGAATTTAGCGGGTGAATATGCTTCGGCTTGTCACGAAATTATTCATCAAAAAATCGCAAAATCAATTGGTGCTGAAGTTTTAGCGAAAGTAGAAAATCATCATAATTTTGCTTGGAAAGAAATTCACAATGATGAAGAAGTAATTGTGCATCGAAAAGGTGCTACACCAGCTGCTAAAGATGTGATGGGAATTATTCCAGGTTCGATGACTGCACCAGGATTTTTGGTTCGAGGAAAAGGTGAAGAAAATTCGATTCATTCGGCTTCGCATGGAGCTGGTCGACAAATGAGCAGAACACAAGCGATAAAATCATTGTCTCAACACAAGATAAATGATTATTTAAACGATTTTGGAATTACATTAATTGGCGGTGGAAAAGACGAAGCTCCAATGGCATACAAAGATATTCACGAAGTAATGGCTGCTCAACAAGATTTAGTTGATGTTGTGGCGATATTTACACCAAAAATGGTCCGAATGGCTGATGACGGCTCAAGAGAAGATTAAATGAAAAGCCTGAACAAATTTGTTCAGGCTTTGTATAGTCTAAAAGATTAAATCCATTCCTTTGGATGCATTAATACATCAAGTAATTTAGCTTCTGGTGAATCTGTTTCAGGCTGATGATTATAATGCCATTGTACGTGTTTCGGTAAACTCATTAAAATAGATTCAATTCTACCATTTGTTTTTAAGCCAAACAAAGTACCTCTGTCATGAATTAAATTAAATTCAACATAACGACCTCTCCTTATTTCTTGCCACTCTTTTTGAGCGGCAGTATATTCGTCATACTTATGTTTTTCAACAATTGGCAAATAAGCTTCTAAAAAAGAATTTCCGACTTCCGTCACAAAATCATACCATTTTTCAACAGGCATTTCTTCGGTTGGTTTTAAGTAATCAAAAAACAAACCACCCACTCCTCTTGCTTCTTCGCGATGCGTATTCCAAAAGTATTTATCACATTCTTGTTTATATTTAGGATAAAATGAATCATTATGTGCATCACAACTTTTTTTACAAACCGAATGCCAATGAATAACATCATTTTCATCTAAATAATAAGGTGTCAAATCTTGACCTCCGCCAAACCATTGATCTACAACATTTCCATCTTGATCATACATTTCGAAATATCTCCAATTAGCATGTGTTGTTGGAATATGTGGACTTGTTGGATGAATAACCAAACTCAATCCACAAGCAAAAAATTTACCTGATGAAACATTTAGCGCTTTTTGCATTGTTTCTGGTAATTCACCATAAACTTTCGAGATATTAACACCAGCTTTCTCAAAAACAGCACCGTCAGTTAAAACACAAGAAAGACCTCCACCTCCTTCTTCGCGATGCCATTCGTCTTTTATAAATTTTGCTTTACCATCTACTGCTTCTAACTGAGCAATAATCTTCTTTTGAAGATCTTGTATATATTGGAAAAATTGATCTTTCATCATAATTATTTTTCCAAATATACTAATGATATCTACTCGTGATGAAATTAGGTTTAGGTTTAAATAAGATTAAGCAATAATTAAAATAAAAAAAACACATATTAATTAATAATTTTAAATGGTATATTAAAATTCAAGCTTGCTGCTTCTCCTTTTTCAGTAACAGCAGGAATTATTTTCTTATTATCTTTTTTCAATTTTACAACATAATTTACAAAAGCTTTGTAAGAAGAAACTTCTCTGAATCAGTTCCAATTATTTCTAAATCTTGAAACTCGCCTTCTTTACTTATTTTGAATTTAACCTTTGTATTAACATTTATTTCATTAATTGTTAAATCATTACTTTTTAAAACCTGTTCTACTTCAAACAATAGTTGTTTATTAAAATATTTACTAAAGCAGTCTGCTAATTTCTGTACACCTTTCTTCTCATATTTTTCACATCCAGGGTAAATTAACATTACAGCTTTTCTATTTCTTGTCCAAATAAAACAGAGCTAAATAGCAATAGTATAAATAGTAGTTTCATTGTATTTTATATTTAACTAAAATAATCAAAACATCAAATCAATGTAATCAATTATATTTATTACAATTTAAAACACGATATATATAATTGATATATTCTTAAAGAAATAAAATCACACCAATAGTCTTTATAATAACTGATTTACAATTGTTTAATAAAATAAAAAACGAATAATTATCTAATTCCCCATCAATACAATACTTACACAAAAAAGTTATTAACAATATTATTCACAAAACAAATCTTTGTCCTACATTTGCAAAAGAAATTTTATAAAAGAAAATATAAATGTCACAAAACGGAATTCCATCGGTTAATTTAGCAGACTTTTTATCTGATGATCCTGCAAGAAAACAAAAATTTGTCAACGAAATTGGTCAAGCATATGAAGAAATAGGATTCGTTGCTTTGAAAGGACATTTTTTATCTGACGAATTAGTTGAAAATTTATATAAAAGCGTTCGCGAATTTTACGCTTTACCTACAGAAACTAAACAAAGTTATATC
Source organism: Empedobacter sp. 225-1 (assembly GCF_030328185.1). Lineage (NCBI taxonomy): Bacteria > Pseudomonadati > Bacteroidota > Flavobacteriia > Flavobacteriales > Weeksellaceae > Empedobacter > Empedobacter sp. 225-1. The sequence continues at coordinate 7,032 of NZ_JACALO010000006.1, forward strand.
GTAGAAGGCATTGGTGGTCAACGTGGTTATACGGCTTTCGGAAACGAACATGCTAAAGGTAGAACTGTTGGTGATTTGAAAGAATTTTGGCATTTTGGACAGTATTTAACTGAAGAAGATAAAGCGAAATACAATTATCCAGAAAACGTGAAGGTAAATGAAGTTCCTGGTTTTAATACTTATGGAGAAGAAACATACCTACAATTAGAAAAAACTGGAGTTTACGTATTGCGTGCTTTGGCCTTATTCTTAGATTTAGATGAGTTTTATTTTGATGATAAAGTAAAAAACGGAAATTCTATTCTAAGAGCAATTCACTATCCTCCTATCACAGAAGAACCTAAGGATGCTGTTCGTGCAGGTGCTCACGGTGACATCAACTTGATTACGTTATTAATGGGCGCTCAAGGTCGTGGATTACAAGTTCAACGTCACGACGGAACTTGGGTTGACGCAATTGCCGCTGACGACGAATTAGTTATTAATGTTGGTGATATGTTATCTCGTCATACAAACAACAGATTAAAATCTACTATTCATCAAGTGGTGAATCCTGAGAAAGAACTATGGGGAACATCTCGTTTTTCTATACCTTTCTTTATGCATCCAGTTTCTGATATGGATTTATCTGTTTTAGATAATTGTATAACAGAGGAAAATCCAAAACAATTTGAAGATATTACTGCTGGAGATTTTTTAACTCAGCGTTTAAAAGAAATTGGTTTAATTAAATAAACCATATTTAATCTATTATTTCAAAAAAAGAGAGTTGATTTTTTCAACTCTCTTTCTTTTTACATACCTTTTACGTACATATTGTAGTTAAATATATCCAAACACAACAAGGTGTATTTATAATCACTTTTATTGATATTCACTTCTAAAATTGGATCAGAATTGTAAAATCTAATTTTTAAATTGTCATTTTTATCCAACAACAAATAAATAGAAGAAATCGTCGGTCTAATCTCATTCATCCAATTTTTCAATAACTCTGTAGAGTCTTTAATTAATTCAAACTTCTGAAAATAATCTTGAAAAAAATTCTCTAATCGTTGTACTTGTGTTAATCGATCTAATTCACGATACAAATCTATAAAAGCACATAACTTTTCTCTTTTCGGACAAACACATGGATAAGGATGTTCGCCATTGTAAAACCATCTTTGCCACTTTTTACAACTTGTTTCGTCAATCGCTTTTTCAAATTCATCTTCATATTTCAAAAGCCACCAATTCATTCGGCAAATTCGTAAACTACCTTTTGAAAGCTGTAAAAGTTCGTCTATATAAGCACTAACATTTAACATGAAATAGAAAATTAAAGTACAGCTAATTTACAATTTTTTTTTCTTGAATTTTAAGATTTTAAGAATAATTTTTCGAATTTTAATATCTTAAAACTTTCATCAAATAAAAAGTTATAAAAGAACATTTTATCATGCATGATTTTATTCTTCATTTGTACATTTCGAACTGGGATTAAGACATTAAACTGAAACTTCCTATCTTTCTCAAAATGTGCTACTGCAGCATAATAAACCAAATTATACCATGAATCAATCGGTGCGTAAATTCCATAAAAATCTGGGTACAAAGCATCCGATTCATTCTTATAAACATTTGTAATTGTATAGTGATCTATTTCAAATTTTGTGACACATTTATAGGGAGATAATTTAGTACAAAAAGATAAATTTTGATCGTACTTCGCCCCATCTAATTGCAAACCAAATTCATCCATTTTTAAGTCTTGGAATTTATTAATTGTTGGATCAATTACAATTATTTTATTCGGAAAAGCCAAACTTTGTTTTTGGATATCCTGCAAAATAGTATCATAAATCGTCGTTCGTATTTGATCTGGATTAATAATTTGCGCATCAACTGATAAGAATAAGTTGAAGGTTAAGATGAATAAAAATAGTCTCATTCTGTTTTTTGATTAAAATTTATTTACCTTTATTAGGCTGTTAAAATGAAATCAAAATTAACACAAAGATTCTAATTCGTATTATTTCTTCATTGTAATGTGATTAAATAGTTAAATTATCGTTAAAATAAAGCTTTTTAATTTTTCTCTTACAGTATATTAATAAAAGCTAACTATTTACTTTAAAAGCATATAATCAATTACAAATAATTAGTATAGTTTTTATCTATATTCAGTATAAATAAAAACTTTAACTATTTTTTCAAATAAGACATAAAACTAAGACATTTGCAGTGTCAAATAATTTATTCATAGATAGTAAGACAAAGAGGACAAACGAGTATAAGGAAATGGATTTATGAAGTTTGAAATTACTCGCACTCTTTTTTACTTTTTAGAGTTTTTTATAGTAGTTTAGGTTGGTTAGTAATCCGTTCTTATAGAACGGATTTTTTTTTTATAGCTGTTTTATAAAATCTCTCAGTAAGTTGTATACCTTTTCAGAATAACTTAAATCTAAATTTTCGGGTGTATCATAAGGATCATGATAAAAACCTTTTCCTCCTAATGTATAAATAAAAAAAGACGGAACACCTTTCATATAAAACGGACAATGATCAGAATTACATGCTTCTCCTCTTGTTTTTATTTCTCTAAGATAATTATTTTTGGAATTTATTTTTACTAATTGTTGAAACTCCTTCAAAAATATCTTACCATTCACCACTTGAACCCCCTGTTCGCCAGCTCCCATAATATCCAAATTAATTAAAAACTTGATTCGGTTCAAAGAAAATAATGGATGATTAACATAATAATCTGCACCTAAAATACCAGCTTCTTCGCCTGCAAAAGCCATAAAAACGGTTTTATATTTGGGTTGATGTTGAGAATAATACTTCATTAACGTCATCATCATTGCGGTTCCACTTGCATTATCACTTGCTCCTGAAAAAATTGTAGACCCCACTTTTCCTAAATGATCATAGTGCGCAGCAATTACAACTACACTATCGTTGTTCTTTCCTTCTATATACCCAATTATATTATTTGCTTCGAAAGAATTATTCAATTCTGATTCAATAAAAAAATCGTTTATTTTTAAGTTTTTTGTAAAGTAATTATCCGAAATAATAAATTCTGAAACCGAAGATCTTCTTTGACTTAGACTTGCAGTTAGTTTATCCGAAGTAAATCTAAAAATAGCCCGATGTTGGTTGTTATCTTTTTCATAAATATTCGCCCATTGCTTGTAATATTGCTGAATAGAATCAACTTTTGTTTGTAATGGAGGCAAAATAATGTGTTTCTCTTTTTGATTTTGATTATCCTTTATAATAAAACTTCTTGTCTTTTCTTTAGATTGAAAAGATGCGATATATGCAACTGTATCAAATATATAAAAGGGTAAATCAACTTTAGATATTGACTTAGAGCTTGGTTTCACAATAAAATCAATCCCATATTTTAACTCTTTTCCATTTATTTTCAACTTTGCATCTTTAATTACATTAATCGGAAAAGTGAATGTTTGATGATAATCCGAAGAAAATGATTTTAGTCCATTTTTTTGAAATTCGTTTTGTATATAAATACCCGCATTCCTCATTCCATCTTCTACATAACCACGTCCAGCAAAAGATTTTGAAGTAAGTGAATCTAAAACTGTTTTAAAATAATTTTGATCAAACGATTGAGCTTTAGCTATCGCAACTGTAAAACAAGAAATCAATCCAAAAAGTATTATTTTTTTCATCATCATTTGATTCATATTCTTTAAAAAAAACATTCAACACAAACTCAATTATCATTTTAATAAAAAACAACAACTATCTATAGTAACTCGTTAACAAATTTAGAAAATCTTTAAAGAGTAAATCAAATTAATACTACTATAATTTTTATATCTTGCATTATATAAGTTATTATAATAAAAACAACAAATCACAATTAAATGAAAGAAGTCGTAATAGTTTCAGCTGTTCGTACAGCAATGGGATCTTTTTTAGGAAGTTTATCAAATGTTCCTGCTACAGATTTAGGTGCAACAGCGATTAAAGGCGCTTTAAATAAAATTAACCTAGATGGTTCTTTGGTTGATGAAGTATACATGGGGAATGTTTTGCAAGCTGGAGAAGGACAAGCTCCTGCTAAACAAGCTATGATAAAAGCTGGTTTACCAAATACAATTCCTGCAACAACCGTAAATAAAGTATGTGCTTCAGGAATGAAAGCTGTTATGTTTGCAACACAAGCAATTCGTTTGGGTGACGCAGAGATTGTTGTCGCTGGAGGAATGGAAAACATGTCGATGGTTCCTTTTTATTCACCAAATGCAAGAACAGGTAATAAATACGGAAATACCGTTTTATTAGATGGTATTGTAAATGATGGGCTACAAGATTATTATAGCAAAGAAATGATGGGGCTTTTTGGAGATACTTGTGCAACTGAATTTAATATTTCTCGTGAAGAACAAGACGAATTTGCCATTAATTCTTATAAAAAATCGGCTGCAGCTTGGGCTGCGGGTAAATTTGATAATGAAGTTGTTCCTGTAGAAATTCCTCAACGTAAAGGAGAACCAGTTATTTTTAAAGAAGATGAAGAATATAAAAATGTAAACTTTGATAAAGTTCCAGGTTTACGCGCTGTTTTTTCTAAAGAAGGCACTGTAACTGCTGCTAATGCGTCAACAATTAATGATGGGGCTTCTGCTTTAGTTTTAATGTCTTTAGATAAAGCAAATGAATTAGGAATAAAACCTTTAGCTAAAGTAATTGCCTACGCTGACGCTTCTCAAGAACCTTCAAAATTTACGACTGCACCAGCGAAAGCGGTTGAGAAGTTATTGAAAAAAGCAAATATATCTGCAACTGATGTTGATTTTTGGGAATTTAACGAAGCGTTTTCAGTCGTTGGAATCGCTAATACTAAAATTTTAAACTTAGACTCTTCTAAAGTCAATGTAAATGGAGGTGCTGTTTCTATTGGTCATCCACTTGGAAACTCTGGATCTCGTATTTTAGTTACCTTATTAAACGTTTTAGAACAAAATGGAGGTAAAATTGGTGGAGCAGCTATCTGTAATGGTGGCGGTGGAGCTTCAGCGATGATTATCGAAAAAATGTAAAATTCAATTTCAAAAGATAAAAGCGTCTACTAGATAAGTGGACGCTTTTATCTTTTGAAATTGAAGGAATTGTAAAAAATATCAAAAACATTCTACATTTATTTATAATTGGCTAAAAAACCTTTTCTATATTTGTTGAACTGAACAAACACTTTTGTATGGAATATTTAGAATTTGAACAACCTATCAAAGATTTAGAAGAACAGTTATTAAGCTGTCAAATCGTCGGAGAAGGAAGCGGTGTTAACATCAAACAAGCTTGCGTTGAAATTGAGATTGCAATTGAAAATAAAAAGAAGGAAATCTATGGTAATTTAACACCATGGCAACGTGTACAATTGTCTCGTCATCCTTCTCGCCCTTATACTTTAGACTACGCTTACGCGATTACAGATAATACATTTATCGAAATTCACGGAGACAGAACATTTGCTGATGATAAAGCTATGGTTGGTGGTATGGGAAAAATCAATGGTCAAACTTTCATGATTATTGGTCAACAAAAAGGTAAAAACACCAAAGAAAGACAATATCGTCGTTTCGGGATGTCTAATCCAGATGGTTACCGCAAAGCATTACGTTTAATGAAATTAGCAGAAAAGTTTAATATTCCTGTTCTTACTTTAGTCGATACTCCAGGTGCATATCCAGGTTTAGAAGCTGAAGAACGTGGACAAGGAGAGGCAATTGCTAAAAACATCTACGAAATGTTAAAACTTACTGTTCCTGTAATTACAGTTGTAATTGGTGAAGGAGCTTCTGGTGGAGCTTTAGGAATTGGTGTAGGAAATAAAGTTTTCATGATGGAAAACACGTGGTACTCTGTAATTTCACCAGAAAACTGTTCGACTATTTTGTGGAGAAGTTGGGATTACAAAGAACAAGCTGCTTCTCAAATGAAATTAACTGGACCTGATATGTTAGAATTAGGATTAATTGAAGACATTATACAAGAACCTCTTGGTGGTGCTCATTACAAGCCAGAAGTTGCGTACACAAATCTTAAAAATAAAGTTTTGGAAACGTACAATGAATTGAAAAAATTATCTCCAAAAGAACTACAAACGCAACGTCAAGAGCGTTATATCAAGTTCGGAGAATTTTCAGGATAATACATTTTACAACAACATGTATTGTAGAATATACGAATTTAAAACGAGATATAAAATTAGTTATATCTCGTTTTTTTCTTTAATTTTGAGCCTCTTATGGAACAAGCAAATTATAATCCTGAAATACCAGCCAACAAGCGCAATATCATTGGTTTAGAGAAAGGTAAACTTCCTCCACAAGCTGTTGATTTAGAGCAAGCTGTACTTGGTGCGATGATGATTGATAAAAAAGGGCTGGATGAGGTAATCGACATCCTTACACCACAAGTTTTTTATCGTCCCGAGCATCAAGCGATTTATGCTGTCATTCAAAAATTATTTAACGATTCTGAACCGATTGATTTGTTAACGGTTTCGAATGAATTAAAAAAAGACGGCAAATTAGATCGTATTGGAGGTGATTATTATTTAATCCAATTAACACAAAAAGTTTCTTCTTCTGCACACGTCGAATATTACGCACGTGTGATTCAAGAAAAATATATTTTACGTCGGTTAATTGAAATTTCGAGCCAAGTGATCGAAAAATCATACGACGATACAGCAGATGTTTTTGATTTATTAGATTATTCCGAATCGAAATTATTCGAAATTACAGAAGGTGGTATCAAACGTAGTTATTCAGAAGCCAAAGATTTGGTAACTGAAGCAATTGATAAAATTAAGGCCCAATCTACAAAAGAAGGAATGTCTGGTTTATCTTCTGGATTTACGGAGATTGATAAAATTACTTCTGGTTGGCAAGAATCCGATTTGATTATTTTAGCCGCTCGTCCAGGTATGGGTAAGACTGCCTTTATCCTTTCGATGGCGAAAAATATGACGGTTGATAAAAATATTCCAGTTGCTGTTTTCTCTTTAGAGATGTCTTCTGTTCAGTTGATTACACGTATGATTTCAGGTGAAACAGGGATTTCAGGTGAAAAATTGCGTAAAGCAAAATTGGCTGACCACGAGTGGAAACAATTATATACAAAAGTAAAGGGTCTTGAAAATGCACCTTTATATATCGATGATACTCCCGCCCTTTCGATTTTCGATTTAAGAGCAAAAGCACGTCGTTTGGTTTCTCAGCATGGCGTAAAAATGATTTTAATTGACTACTTGCAATTAATGACGGCCGGTGGAAAAGCAAACGGAAATCGTGAACAAGAAATTTCGATGATTTCGCGCTCATTAAAAGCGATTGCAAAAGAATTAAGTATTCCTGTTATTGCACTTTCGCAATTATCGCGTTCGGTAGAAACACGTGGAGGAAGTAAACGACCTTTACTTTCAGATTTACGTGAATCTGGAGCGATTGAACAAGATGCCGATATCGTTTCGTTTATTTATCGTCCCGAATATTATAAACTCGAATATTGGGATGACGAGAGTGAACCTTGTGCTGGACAAGCTGAATTTATCATTGCGAAACACCGTAATGGTGCGTTAGAAAATGTACGTTTACGCTTCATTAATGAACAAGCTAAATTTACTGATTTAGAAACTTCTTATGGTAGCGATTTCGAAATTCAAAGTTCAATGAATGATGGTTCGCAAGAAATGGGAAGTGCTATGAATTTATCTGCTATTGATCCTTCAGATGCCTTTGGAGATTTTGGAAGTGAGTTTACCAGCTCAATGAACAATGACGACGATAATTTACCATTTTAATACATAAAATCAATTTAAATAAGATATATCTTAAGCTGAAATCATTTTCAGCTTTTTTTGTTTATATTAATTACAATTAACAATTCTTTCAAGCTTATGGTGACCATCTTAGTATTTGAAATCTTGAAATACTTTTGAAATATTCTATTTTCAATAAACTAAAAAATACTTATTCATCATTCCTTGCTATCAACTCAATTACATTTTATTCGATAAACTATCAGTTTTATTTATCCTAAAAGTTTTGTTAGGAACGAGAATTGCTACAACTTTGTATAGATTAAATAAAGAGTGAAATGGCAAGTTCAATCAGAACACTAAATCCTGCTACAGGTAAAATCGAAAAAGAATTTCAAGCCTACACAAGCGAAGAAATCAATCAATATATAGACGACGCAAACGAATTATATCAAACATGGCGATTCGAATCTTTTGAAGATCGAAAAGCTGTAATGAAACGTGTTGCAAACGAAATGCGTAAACAAAAATCACGATTAGCAGCTTTAATTACAACTGAAATGGGTAAACCATTGCATGAAAGTGAAATCGAAATTGAGTATAGCGCAAATATTATCGATTATTATGCAGATAATGCAGAAGAATTTTTAGCAAATGTTCCTTTACAAACAGAAAAAGGTGACGCCTATGTAGTTTCAGAACCTATTGGTGTTTTGTTAGGTGTTATGCCTTGGAATTTTCCTTTTTCTCAAATAGCACGTTTTGCAAGTCCACATATCATGGCTGGTAACACGGTTGTTTTGAAAACAGCTTCTAATATTCCGCAATGTGGAATTGCATTCGAAGAAATGTTTATAGCAGCTGGTGCACCAAAAGGTTTGTACAAAAACTTATTGATGTCAGGAAAAGATACAGATGTAATTATCAATAACCCAAAAATAGTTGGTGTTTCTTTAACTGGTTCAGAAGCAGCAGGTGCAGAAGTTGCAAGTATTGCAGGTAAAAATGTAAAACCTTTAGTTTTAGAACTTGGTGGTTCTGATCCAATGATTGTTTTAGATGATGCCGATATCGAAAAAGTAATGAACGGAACAATTAATGGACGTTTGCGTAATGCTGGACAAGCGTGTACTTCTTCGAAACGAATTATTGTACAAGAAGGTATTTACGACGAATATTTAAAACGAATTACAGCTCATGTAAATGGAATGAAAGTTGGCGATCCGACACAAGCAGATACTAATATGGGTCCTGTCAGTTCAGAAAATGCCTTAGAAAAATTATTGGAGCAGATCAATGATTCAGCAAATAAAGGTGCAACAATTCTTGCTGGAGGAAAACGTATTGATCGTGATGGCTTCTTTTTACAACCAACAATTTTAACAGATTTAAAACCTGGAATGAAGGCCTATGACGAAGAAGTTTTTGGACCTGTGATTTGTATTTGGAAAGTTAAGGATGTAGAAGAAGCAATCAAAATTGCGAATGATACGCCTTACGGATTAGGTGCTTCTATTTATACAGAAGATGTTCCGAATGCGGAGAAAATCGCTCGTAGAATAGATTCGGGAATGGTTTACGTAAACAAACAAGTTTCTTCAAGCCCAGATTTACCTTTTGGAGGAGTAAAACATTCGGGATATGGACGTGAACTTTCTAAAGCTGGAATTTTAGAATTTGTGAACAAGAAATTAATCATGATTGCAAAATAGTTTTTCGATCAGCATGATCAAACATAAAAAAATGCAACTTTTAAGAGTTGCATTTTTTTATTGAATAAAACCTTGTTTTTGTTCCATTTGGTCAATTTTGAAAAGAATCAAATCGCGCATTATTTTCGCTCTATTTTTAGCTTCATTTGCAATCTCTCCTTCAAAATTTTCGTCAATTATTCCAAACCACAATTCCATCCAACGTTCGAAATGATGTGGTTTTAATTTTTCTTTCTGACTCAAAACCAAATGTGTTCGCATTGGCCAACCTTCAAAAGTTGCTTTTCCCAACAAAACAGTTTCCCAAAACTGAATCATATGCGGTAAATGTTCGTCCCAATTTACTTGTGCAACTTCCGAAAAAAAGTAACCAATGACATCATCTTTTTGCACTTTATCGTAAAACGTATTTACCAATAAAGCAACATCTTCTGAAGTTTCGATATCTTTTTTCATTAAAACAAATTTACAAAGAACTTAATTCAATTCATCAATGTTTTTAATCACAAAAAAATGCAGTAATTTTACAGTCTTATAAAAACGAATAGAATTGGATAGCAATAGACAACAAAAAGTAAGTAAATTATTTCAAGAAGAATTAGCAGAAGCTTTTAGAAAATGGGCTGTAAAGGAATTCCCAGGAAATTTGATTAGTGTTACAGAAGTAAAAGTAACACCAGATTTAGGCGTTTCTAAAATCTATGTTAGTATTTTCCCTAACACTCAAAAAGATGAAATTTTCAAGGAAATAAAAGTAAATACACCGTTTTTTAGAGGAATTTTATCAAAAAGTGCTTCTAAACAAATGCGTATTACACCTGAATTAATTTTTATTTTAGACAATTCGTTAGACGAAATGGATAAAATCGACAAAGCGTTAAGAGGAGAAGGAAATAATCCGATCTTATAATGAGAAACATTTCGCTTTACATTGCAAAACGCTACATTTTTTCGAAAACGAATACAAATGCTGTAAACATTATTACATCGATTGCTGTTGGTGCTATTTTGGTTGCTACAGCTGCTTTGTTTATCATTTTATCCGTTTTTTCGGGTTTAGAAAAAATGAATTTAAAATATTATAGCAATGTAAATCCTGAAATTAAAATCTCTCCTTCGAAAGGAAAAGTATTAGACAGTTTAACTTTTGTTGTGGATCAATTGAAACAACAAAAAGAGGTTAAAGCTTTTTCGAAAATCATCGAAGAAAAAGTCTACATTAATTACAAAGGAAAGCAAGATATTGCCTACTTGAAAGGTGTAGACGAAAACTTTACCAAAGTTACCCGTTTGGATACGGTAATTTATGGTGGACAATATTTAGATTATACACGAGCGGATAATTTTATTGTTTCGAATGGAATTGCAGAACGTTTGCAACTTTATATCGATCCGATAACGCCAGCAGATTTGATGATGCCAAAGGCAGGAACTGGTTTAATCAAACAAGAAAGTGACGCTTTTACGAGTAAAGATGCGTATAGTGTTGGTGTCTTTATGTTGAATGAACAATATGATAAACATATTTTTACAACACTTGGATTAGCGCAAGAATTATTACTTTTGAATCAAGATCAATGTTATTCGATTGAAGTTAAAACAACTGGCAAAAAGTCGTTTAATGAAGTGAAGAATCAACTTCAAAAAACATTAGGCGATAATTATAAAATTGAAACCAGACAAGATTTAGATTCAGCTTTCTTGAAAGTGATGAATATGGAAAACTTGATTAGTTACCTGATTTTTACTTTAGTCATTATCATTGCGTGTTTTAATTTGGCAGGAACAATTATCATCTTGATTTTAGATAAAAAGAAAGAAATACAAACCATGTATAGTTTTGGTCTATCACGAAAAAACATTCGTAATATCTTCTTTCAAACTGGATTTATCATCACTTTTATTGCGATGACAACAGGTTTATTAATTGCTTCGGTAATTGGATTGTTACAAATTAATTTTGGATTGGTAATGGCATCCGCAACCGTTCCTTTTCCTTTTCTATTTTCTGTAGAAAACTTTATTGCTGTTATTATAACGGTATTAGGTTTAGGAAGTTTAGTTTCGTGGATAGTATCAAGACAAGTGAAATAAAAAACACAACTATTCAATACAAATAGCTTGAAGATTTCTTCAAGCTATTTGTATTTTAATCCCATCTATTCCAACGAATATAATTAGGTTTTGAGAAGTCAAAATCCATCATTTGATAATCTCTATTATCTAATAAATTAGTTTTGATTAAGTTATTACCTTGTCCTGGAATTGACGGATAATACGACAATGAAAATCGAATATTGTTAAATACAAAATAATCATTTGTCAACATTACACCTATACTAAAACGCGAATAAATCGGGTTATTATTCAAAATAAATTTTTTGCTATCCCCTATCGCTGCAAACATAGCATTGAAATAAGGTGAAATACGAAATCCTAAAAATTCGTATGGTAAATACGATTGTAATTGATATTCTATCATCAATTTTTGTTGCCCCGTTAAATCTCTATCCGATTTAAAACCAGCCATTCCAAGATAATCATGTTCATGAAGAGAGAGTTGATCTGCGGGTGAATCCATCCGATTATGTCCCAATAAATAATTCGCCTTTACGAAGTTCCTGAATTTCCAATCTCCCCAATTGATTAACCTTGCCATATATTGCATTTCCACTGACAAGGTTTTTTGTTCAAATTTTCCTTTGTTAAAAAAGCCTCCAAATTCAACACCAAAACCCCAGAATCCGGTATTCAAGAAACCTCCCGCAGAAGCTTTCCCTCCTAAATAATAACGAGTTGTTTGGCGAATATTCTGAATTCCGCCTATTATTCCTAAAGTTTTACCAATTGCAATATCTTCTTCGATATCATAATTAAAAATATATTTTGTTTTGATGTATCGTTTAGATGAAATTCCTAAACCTACTAAATAATTGGTTTGATCAGAAAAAAAATGAACCGGATCATTTTCTTCTGTAGGCATTTCCGTATAATTACGATCATAAAATCGACCAGAAACAATAAGGTTAGTGATATTTTCGGAATAACCATCATCTATTCGAAAAGCCCTCGCTAACCAATAATCTTGAAAATTATACTTAAATGGATTGTTTTCTAAAACTGGTTTATCAAAATCTAACGAATCTTTAAAATAAATTTGTCCCACAGAAACTCCTCCTGCATAATGCGCCAAAGGAGAATAAAAAGGACGTACAAAACTCACCGATTTGGAATAATGATCATCTTCATTCTTAAAATAACGTACATTACCAATAATTCGAGTTTGTGCAATATTAGGCACTGTATAATTGAATTGATAAAGCGAATTTCCTGTTTTATAATTGTGACGATAACGATTATCAAATACATGTCCTACCCCCAGAAAATTTCGTTCACGAACTCTTAATCCTGCTTTTGAACTTGAAACGGAACCTGTAATAAACATACTCCACGAATCTATCGAATTAACATATAAATCAACCGAATCTGTTCCAACAGCTTCTTCTTTGATTTCGACACGACGAATAGAACGATTTGCACGAATTAGACGTTCTGACTCTGTTACTTTTAATGAATCATAACGTTCGCCTGGTTTAACTAACATGTTTTGGCGCAACACAAAGTGTTTTGTTTTCCCGTGTAATGTATTTCCAGCTCTTTCTATCCATTTTGTAGGTACTCTAGTCGTATCTTGTAAAGAGTAACCAAAAGGATCTTGTGTCTTGTAATATATGTTTCGAATTACCTTCCCTTGATACTTTTCGTTCTCAGCAGCATTATTGTATTGAATAGGAAATCTTGTTGGTTTTTTCTTGAACAATAATGTTTCGTAAAGTTTTCTGAATTTAGAATGAGATTTATTTTCTATCCTAACGGTATCAATTTTAATACTGTCATCTTGTGCATTCACAACTATGGATAAACTAAAAAATAGAAATCCAAAAAATGTTAATGATATATTTTTTTTATTAAACACACTTCAAGTTATAAAAGTCTAACCGCTTTTACAAATCTTGTTTTCCAATAATTTTCATCAAGGGAAGAGATAATAACACCTTTTGAAGTCGAAGAATGTACAAAATAGATTGCTCCATCGTTATTAATACGCTCTACGATACCCACATGAGAAATAGAATTTCCCGAAGTATTAAAGAAAATCAGATCACCTATTTTAACATTTTTAATGTTAATTTCTTTTCCATACTCAGCTTGATCACTCGAACGACGCGGTAATTCTAATTTCATTTCCTTAAAACTTACATAAACTAATCCCGAACAATCGAAACCAGATCGAGTAATTCCTCCATATTTATAAGGTGTACCTAAATAGGACTTGGCTGTTTTTAGAATTTTATTAATGTCACGAGGAGCGCTATCATCTGCATTTACAGAACGAAAAACTTCTGAAGTTTCTGATTTTTTAGTTGAAGAATATACTTTTTTAGCTCCTGTTTTTTTGTAAGAAGTTACTTTGCTACTTCCACAAGATGTTAAAAACAAACTTATCATTAGGATTGTTGTAAGGTATATATACTTCTTCATTTCTATATTCTTTTCTATTTTACTTCAACAACTTTTCAACGAATAAATGTACTAAATATTATTTTGCATCACCTCTGTTAACAATTGTTTGGCTCTTAATAATCTAACTTTAACATTTGGTAAGGTTAAATTAAGTTCCTCCGCAATCTCTTTATAGGTTTTATCTTCGATGTATCTCAATTCGATAATTTTCTGATACGGTTCTCTCAGCTTTGCAATGGCCTTTATTAGCGTATCATTATCTTGTTTCAGTATCAGATGTTCTTCAGGAGATGGATGATCTTCTAAAATCTCGAGTAGATTCGTTTCATCATCAATTGAAATATTAAGTTTAGGAGATTTTCTAATATGATCAATCATCGTATTATGAGCAATAGAAATCACCCAAGTCGTAAAGTCAAAATCTTCGTTATATAATTTCAATTTACTGAAAACCTTAGTAAACGTTTCTATCGCGATGTCTTCTGCTTCTTCCTCGTTTCTAATCTTATTATAAACATAATAATAAACTTTGTTCCACAAAACCTCAATCACAGCATTCTGAGCGTTTCGTTTTCCTTTTTTAGCTTCTAAAATTATGTTTTCTAAAGTCATTTATAAATCAATTATTATAAATATAGTAAATTTTATCCATAAAAAAAGCTTCAATACGTATATTGAAGCTTAAATCAGTAGACCCACAGGGATTCGAACCCCAACTAGCGGCACCAAAAACCGATGTGCTACCGTTACACCATGGGTCTGTCCATGATTATTATATATAATTGAAAAAATTGTAGACCCACAGGGATTCGAACCCCAACTAGCGGCACCAAAAACCGATGTGCTACCGTTACACCATGGGTCTGCTACATTTTATTTCAATTTTCGCAACTTTTATTAGATAAAAAAATCTCAACAATTTTTTTATTGAGATTTAAGACATTTAGTAGACCCACAGGGATTCGAACCCCAACTAGCGGCACCAAAAACCGATGTGCTACCGTTACACCATGGGTCTATGTCTTAATTGCTGTGCAAATATAGAAAGGTTTTTTAATTCTCCAAAACTAATTTTACATGTTTTTAGCTAAAACAGACGATTGTTTTGATAATCCATTGAAAATGAATTTTAAAAAAATGTTATTTTTTTTTCTTTTTTGAAAAATATTGAAAACATTCATTTTTTAGATTCTATTTTCGAATAAATAAGTACTTAAAATTGCTTTCTTTTACATTTTTTCTTCAACAAATTCAATCGAGTTTTCTCCTAACCAATCAATTCTAACCAACGATTCAACACGAATTCCTTGATCTATTAATCGATTTCGTCCTTCTTGAAAAGATTTTTCGATGATAAATCCCATTCCCAAAAGATTTGCTCCAGATTGTTTGATTAAATCTTTTACACCTAATGCTGCATTTCCATTTGCTAAAAAATCATCGATAAAAATTACATTATCGTCTTCATTTAAATATTGATTACTTACACATACATCGTACGTTCTGTCTTTTGTAAAAGAGTAAACTTGCGTAGAATAAAAATCTTGCATTGTTTTTGGTTTGGATTTTTTCACAAAAACAACAGGTAATTCTAGTGCTAAACCAACCAATATAGAAGGTGCAATTCCACTTGCTTCGATGGTAATAATCTTGTTAATTTTAAGATCAGAGAAACGTTGAACAAATTCTGAAGCGATAGCTTTCATCAAAATAGGATCCATTTGATGATTGATAAAACTATCTACTTTTAAAATTCCACCTTCGAAACTTTTTCCATCCTTCAGAATTCTTTCTTTTAAAAGTTCCATTTTAATATTAGTTTTTATAGTGTACAAAAAAGTCAGCACTATGGCTGACTTTATATAATAATTCGTTTATTCCCACTCAATAGTTGCTGGTGGTTTTGAACTGATATCGTAGGCTACACGGTTAATTCCTTTCACCTCGTTGATGATTCTATTCGAAACGATTTCTAAGAATTCGTAAGGTAATTTTGACCATGTTGCTGTCATAAAATCGATTGTATTAGCTGAACGAACAACTGCTGTATATTCGTACGTACGCTCATCTCCCATTACACCAACCGATTTCACAGGCAATAATACAACGAAAGCTTGAGAAACTTCGTCGTATAAATTATGTGCATAAAGCTCATCAATAAAAATTTGATCAGCTTCTTGTAAAATACGTACTTTCTCTTCATCTACTTCACCTAAAACACGGATACCTAAACCTGGTCCTGGGAAAGGATGACGGTAAACTAATTCGCGAGGAATACCTAATTCTACTCCAACTTTACGCACCTCATCTTTAAATAATTCGCGTAATGGTTCTAATAATTGAAGTTTCATATCTTCTGGTAAACCACCTACATTGTGGTGTGATTTAATCGTTGCAGAAGGACCTTTTACAGATTGTGATTCGATTACATCAGGATAGATAGTTCCTTGCGCTAAGAAAGAAGCATCATCAAATTTCTTCGATTCTTCATCAAAAACGGCAATAAAATCGTGTCCAATCGATTTACGTTTGGCTTCTGGTTCTTCAATTCCTTTCAAGTTAGATAAAAAGCGATCCGCAGCATCTACCATTTTGATGTTCATGTTGAAGTGTTTTCCATAATTTTCCATTACTTTTTTCCCTTCATCCTTACGTAATAAACCTGTATCAACAAAAATACAAGTTAATTGATCACCAATTGCACGATGAATTAAAACCGCAGCTACAGAAGAATCTACTCCTCCCGAAAGACCTAAAATCACTTTTTTATCACCAACTACTTCTTTTATACGAGCAATTTCTGTTTCGATAAAATCTTTTAAAACCCAATTCTTTTCAGCCTGACAAATATTGAAAACAAAGTTTTCTAACATTGTTGAACCATATTCTGAATGTGTAACTTCTGGGTGAAATTGTACCGCAAAGATCTGACGTTCTTCATTAGCAATTGCTGCTATATCGATGTTTGATTTTCCTGAAACTGTAAATCCAATTGGCGCATTTATGACTTCGTCAAAGTGGCTCATCCAAACTGTAGATTGTTCTGGAACTCCTGTAAATAAGCTGTTTTGAGCTAAAACAGTTAATTCAGACTTTCCATATTCTCCTTTTTCTCCTTTTTTAACTTCACCTCCTAATAAGTGAGAAATCAATTGCATTCCATAGCAAATTCCTAATACAGGAACGCCTAATTCGAATAATTCTTTTTCTACCAAAGCAGCTTCATCTCCAAAAACTGAAGAAGGACCTCCTGATAAAATAATTCCTTTTGGATTGTGTTTTTTGATTTCTTCGATTGAAGTGTTGTAGGGAATAATTTCTGTGTAAACTCCAAATTCTCGAATTCGGCGCGCGATTAATTGATTGTATTGCGAGCCAAAATCTAAAATAATAATTCCTTGCGTCATTGTGTTTGTCTTTGTGCAAAATTAAGCGAATTTCGGTTGAATCCCAATTTTATTCGCTTCATTTTTTCTGCTTTTCGATAGATTTTGAAAGTTTAATTTTAACTTAATATGATCCTAACTTTAAAATCAATTTATCGAAATATTTTTGTTGAGAGAAATAATTCATCATGAAAAAAATTATATTTACTGCCTTAACAACCTTTATGTTCGCAAATATGGCAAATGCGCAAAAAATAATCGCTCATCGTGGTTATTGGGATACTGAAAACAATGCAAAAAATTCAATTCAATCTTTAAAATCTGCACAAGAAATTAATGTTTACGGTTCTGAATTTGACGTGTTGATTAGTGCTGATGATGTTTTGATGGTAAATCACGATGATCATTACCAAGGCTATACAATTGAGACGACAAACTCTACTGTTTTAAAAACGTTGAAATTGGCTAACAACGAAAATATGCCAACTTTGGAAGAATATATTGAACAAGGAAAAAAGAATAAAAATGTTAAATTAATTTTCGAATTAAAACCTCATTCATCCAAAGAAAATGAAAATCGTGCTGTAAAAAAAGCAGTTGAATTGATCAAAAAACATCAAATTGAAGACCAAATTGAAATCATTTCTTTTAGTCAAAATATTTGTGATGAATTTAAACGTTTAGCGCCTGAACATCATGTTTCTTACCTAAATGGTGATTTATCTCCTAAAGAAATAAAAGAAAAAGGTTGGAATGGAATTGATTACAATTACAAGGTTTTTCAGAAAAATCCGAATTGGGTAAAAGAAGCACAAGCATTGGGATTATTGGTGAATGTTTGGACAGTTAACCAACCCAAAGTCATGCAAGAAATGATTGATTTGAAAGTAGATTATATCACTACTGACAAACCGTTGATTTTAAAAGAGCTTTTGACGAAATAATTTAAATTCTTTAAAATCACTAAGAATTAGAAAAAATTTCTGCTGTTAAAATTTATTGGAAACAAAAAAGAGAAGTTAATTAACTTCTCTTTTTTATTATTCTCCTAAAACTTTTTCTAAATCAGCACTTCCTTGTATATTTCGCATCTGACGCTCGATATGACTGGCGCGTCTACTGATAAAAGACGAAGGCGGATTGACATTATATTTTCGTGGCAATGGTAAAGCTGCTGCAATACGAGCTGCTTCGTTCTTCGTTAAATCTTTCGCAGGTTTATTAAAATAATATTCTGATGCAGCTTCAACTCCAAAAACACCAATTCCCATTTCAGAAGTATTCAAATACATTTCTAAAATACGCTGTTTACCCCAAATTTTTTCAATCATAAATGTAAAATACACTTCCAATCCTTTTCTCAACCAAGAACGACCTTGCCACAAGAAAACATTCTTTGCAACTTGTTGAGAAATCGTAGAACCTCCACGAAGTTTTTTTCCTTCTTTGTTTTTTTCGATTGCTTTTTGTATTCCGTCCATATCAAATCCATTGTGAACAGGAAATTTTTGATCTTCAGAACCAATTACTGCTAATTTAATATTACGTCCCATTTCGTTGTACGAAATATAATCGCGCTTAAATTTTCCTTGTTCTATTCCTTGTTGAACTTGTGTGATGGTAAAAGGAGGGTTAATCCATTTTAAAACAACGATGTAAACAAGATGTATTACAAAAAGATAAAGTATAACTTTACGTATAAATTTGAACATGTTTTTACCTTAAATTACAAAAGCAAAGTTATAGGATTTATTGAATTTTGGAAAAATTTTTCTATCGAATTCGTCTGTCATCTTTTTTAACTTTACTCACTTTGTAAATCGATTTATTAATGAGAATAATGCTATCTTCATTAAAGAAATTAAAGCTTTACTAAAACTGATAAAATAACAAAAGGCAAACGTTTGTTTGCCTTTTACTTTATTGTAATTTTGTAGTGTAACAACACATCTGGAACACTACCTTAGTCCACTATTGGGTAAAGTTATTTAATGATTAAATTGTTGTTTGTGTGTGGATTGTGTGATAACAACACTTCTGGAACATTACCCACTTTTACTTTATAAACTTTTTTAATAATAATACTATAATTATTAAGACAGCTATCCCAATGTAAAAAGCTTTTATTCTATCATAATTAGACTCTTTATGGTTAGCATTTATTATTTCGCTGAATTTTTTATTATTTCCTGTTAACTTATATATAAAAAAGAGAATTACTGCACCAATATATATAGTTATGATTTGTTTAAAAATTATTTCTAAAAATTTCATTATTTTTTCTTCTGGTTATTTTCTTCTGGTTTAAATGATGAAATTATACTGATATAATCTCCTGAAGTTCTATCTTTTATAAAGTTAACACCTTTATTATATCCTCTATTTAATAAACCTCTTGTTTGAGCAGAAGCTCTGCTTATAGCAGTACCCTTAAACATAGATGAAAATTGAGCAGCATTTAGCGTTTTTAATTCAGGGGCAAGTTTCGCTTCTCCTGCTAAAGGCATTACTGTAGTAGAGAATGAAACTGCTACATTTCCACTATTATATTCTGTAGAACCGTCTAAATTTGTGTATGCTCTTTGTCCTGTAAGAGGATTAGAGACATTCTCACCGATTATATCTAAATCAAAATCTAAAACTTGGGAAGTGAGATAAATATCATTAGCCATTCCATAGCCTAATTTAGCAAGAAAATTATCTGATTTAGATAAATTTCCCCAAAAGCCTTTATCATCATTTCCTTGTTCAATAGTCTGATTATTAGCTTGATTAACCGCTGTAAAAGATTCTCCGTTGGAAGTAAAAGAACCATTGTCTCCTAATGTAATTTTATTTCCAGTATCTGTTGCTGTATATGAATATCCAGTTGAATGATATGTAGAATCAGAACCATATCTTTCTGTTGCAGAATCTTGATTTGTTACCCTACTGTCATAAACCATTGAACCATTTGATAATCTAATCCAATCATCAGGTGCCATTCCATCAGGGTCGATGAAGAAGATAGGATTGTTGAATGAGTAGTTGTAAGGCGAATGTCGACGCATTTTCTCCGCGAGCGGGTCTATGTTGAACCAACGTCCAATAGCAGGGTCGTAGTTTCGTGCCCCGTAATCATACAAATTAATATTAAAATCGTCTTGTAACTCTTTACCATTGTATTTGTACTTATAACAATTCATCATCATAAATATAAAAAAATACTAAATACAAAAAAAGCTCAATCGAAATTGAGCTTTAAAAATATTTTTTTGAGTTTGATTAATTCACCTTGCTCATTGTACGAACTCTAATTTCTTGTAAAACTTCTTCTACAGACATGCCAACATATGCACCTTCTTCTACAATTGGGTATAATTGGTCATAAGACATAATACGTGTATTGTCGATACGTAAATTAACATGAGAACGGTTAAAATCTCTGTGCGATTTAACACCTGTTGCAGAAATTAATTCAGATAAAATATGCATTGTTTTCTTGTGGAAATTATACATACGCGTTGCTTTATCTTCTACATCTAATCCCTTCATCAATTCACGATCTTGTGTTGCCACACCAACAGGACAAGTATTTGTGTTACATTGTAACGCTTGAATACAACCTACAGCCATCATCATGGCACGAGCAGAATAAACCAAATCAGCACCAATCGCCATAGCGCGTGCAATATGGAAAGAAGAAATTATTTTTCCTGAAGCGACCACACGAATATCTTTTTTAAGACCATAACCACGTAATGTATCAACCGCAAAAGCTAAACCATCTAATAATGGCATACCCAAAGAGTTAGAAAACTCTACAGGCGCAGCTCCTGTTCCTCCTTCTCCACCATCAATTGCGATATAATCTGGCTTAATACCTGTTTTGATCATTGCTTCACAAATTTCAATAAATTCACGTTTGATCCCAATACATAATTTGAAACCAACTGGTTTTCCTCCAGATAAATCTCTTAATTGTTTGATGAAATGTAACATCCCTTCAGCATCAGAGAAAGCCGAGTGAGATGGAGGTGAATCTACAGTTGTATAAGGTTCTACAGCACGAATTGCTGCAATTTCTGGTGTATTTTTATTTGCTGGTAAAATTCCTCCGTGCCCTGGTTTAGCACCTTGAGAAATTTTCAATTCAATCATTTTTACATTTGGTAAACTTGCGCGCTCTACATATTTATCAGGGTCAAATCCTCCGTCTTTTGCACGACATCCAAAATATCCTGTACCAATTTGCCAAATTAAATCTCCACCTGGTTGTAAGTGATAAGGAGAAATTCCTCCTTCACCTGTATTGTGAGCAAAGTTTCCTAATTTTGCACCTTTGTTCATTGCCAACACAGCATTTTCACTTAATGATCCGAAAGACATGGCAGAAATGTTCAATAAACTTGCTAAATAAGGCTGCTTACATTCACTTCCTCCAACTTTAACACGTGGATCATCTGCATGTTTAATTTTACCTGCATACATCGAATGGTTTAACCATTCATATCCTGGTTCGTAAACATCTAATTGCGTTCCGAAAGGCACCGTATCAATTACATTTTTTGCACGACGATAAACCATACTACGCATCAAACGGTCGATCGGTTTTCCTTCTGTATCCGTTTCTACAAAATATTGCATGATTTCTGGACGAATACTTTCCAATAAATAACGGCCATGTCCTACAATAGGAAAGTTTCTTCTAATAGCATGTTTTGTTTGCGTAATATCAGCAATTCCTAAAGCAATTAAAGGAAGAATAATTATTAAAGACCAAAGAATTCCTGGCCAAAAATAAGAGATTACTCCAATTGCAACAAGAGTAATGATAGATCCTACTACGAAAAGTTGTCTTACTTTCATAAGTAAAAATTTAAATGATTTTGATTAAAAATTTGCTGTCAAATATATCTAAAAAAACTCGGTTTTATCGCTTAAATTCTGAAATAATTTGTTTTAAAATATTGATTTCAAACGTTAGAGAAAATTGCTTATTTCAAATAAGCTAACAATTATCGAATGTCGTGAAATAAAATGAAATATTATTCAATTTTTATTAAAAGATATTCAATCTTTCTATGAAAAGTTAAACGAATTATTCTTTGTATACTCGTGTTAAATCTAATAATTTGATTGGTCCCATTGAAAAATTCTTCACTTTTTTATTCAAAAACAACGTTGTCTGATCATAGAATAATGGTAGAATTGGCGCATTTTGCATCATCAATGCATCCATTTTTTGATATTTTTTTGCACGTTCCTCTGGATTATTGATTAAAAAAGCTTCTTCATACAATTTGTCGAATTCTACATTTTTGTAATGTGAATAATTTGGTCCTTCTGGTGCGAAATTTTTCGAATAATATAAGGACAAAAAGTTTTCGGCATCTGGATAATCTGCACCCCAATTTGCTCTAAAAAGTGTAAATTTCCCTGTCGATTTTCCATCGCGCATAGTAGGTCCAGGTACTACATTTACTTTTATTGGTAAACCTAGTTTAGCCATTTCTGCAGCAATATATTCACAAACATCTACGTATTCTTGCACAGTTGTCAACTCTATAGGCTCTATCTTGCCTGTTGTTTTTTTATAACCATTGATTAATTTACGCGCTTTTTCAGGATTATATGCATAACCGCTTTCAGCAGAATATCCAGGTAAACCTTTTGGTATGAAACCTCCATCAGCTTCAAAGGCTTGACCTTTCATCATGTATTTGATGATTTTATCTTTGTTCACTCCATAATTTAAGGCTTGACGCAATTTCAAATCAACTGCATTTGGTGCATCCAGATAAAAACACAAATAAACTGTACTTAAATAAGGAACTTTTTGAATTGTTAATAGATGCGCATATTTTGGATTCAAATCACCTATTGGATTCAGAATTTCATCTTTATAAGACGGGTCCAAATCTGCCATCATATCTAAATTACCTTTGATTAATTCTAAAAATTCAGAATTTTTCTCTGGTAAAAAAGATAAATTAACCGCTTCTAAATATGGTAAACGTTGCCCTTTTTCATCAAATTCAAAATAAATTGGATTTTTTCTAAATACCATTTTCACGTTATCTTCCCAAATTTTAAACTGAAAAGGACCTGTTCCGATAGGATGTTTGATGAAATCTTCGTTTCCATTTCTAAACATTTCTTTTGGAACAACAGAAGCATACTTCATCGATATTAAACCAAGAAAAGCAGGATACGCTTCTTTCAATTTAATCTCGAAAACTGTATCATTAATTGCTTTATACGAATCAATATTATTCATTATCCAACCACCAGAACCTCCAACTTTAGGATCTTTTAATCGATTAAAACTATATTCGAAGTCTGAGGCTGTCACAATTCTTGTAGAATCTTTACCAAACACTTCGTGCTTGTGGAAGTAAACATCGTTACGTAAATGAAAAACATAAGATTTACCATCTTCAGAAATCGACCAAGATTTCGCAATATCTGGTTGAATTTCCAATTGGTTATCAATCTTTACCAAACTATTGTATATCAAGTTACATGCCCAGTTATTGGCTTGTGTGCGTGCATTAATCGGATCTAAAGAAGAAATATTATCGTAACGATTAAGCTTAAATACTTTGTTTTCATCGATTTCTATTTTCTTGGAACACGAAAATACTGAAACGAATAACATAATGTAGATAAAGTATTTAGTCATCATAAAAAGGTGATTTTTTTATGTTTCAAAACTATGGATAATTTCTTAAATTTGCAGCTATGAATAATCAAACTAAAACAGTTGCATTTCATACATTGGGATGTAAGCTTAATTTTTCTGAAACTTCGACGATCGCGAGAAACTTGAAAGATAATGGTTATCAGAAAGTTGAGTTTACAGATTCTGCGAATGTGTACGTAATAAACACATGTTCGGTAACCGCAAATGCAGACAAAGAGTGCAGAACGATTGTGAAAAATGCAATGAAAGCAAATCCAGAAGGTTTTGTTGTCATTGTAGGTTGTTATGCGCAATTGAAACCGCAAGAAATTGCGGAAATGGAAGGTGTTGATTTGGTTTTAGGAGCTGCAGAAAAATTCAATATTGCTGAATATTTAGACGATATCAATAAAAAAGAAGAAACGATTGTACATTCTTGTGAAATTGAAGAGGCCGATTTTTACGTTGGTTCATACTCAATTGGTGACCGTACACGTGCATTCTTGAAAGTACAAGATGGTTGCGATTATAAATGTACCTATTGTACGATTCCTTTGGCACGTGGAATTTCACGTTCAGATACTGTAGAAAATGTGATCAAAAATGCGAATGAAATTGCACAAAAAGGAATCAAAGAAATTGTATTGACTGGTGTAAATATTGGTGATTATGGGAAAGGTGAATTCGGAAATAAAAAACACGAACATACTTTCTTAGAATTGGTGCAAGAATTGGATCAAGTTGAAGCAATCGAACGCATTAGAATTTCATCTATTGAACCAAATTTATTGAAAAATGAAACAATTGATTTTGTATCTAAAAGCAATCGATTTGTTCCACATTTTCATATCCCATTGCAATCAGGTAATGATGAAATTTTGAAAAAAATGAAACGTCGTTATTTATCAAATCTTTATTTAGATCGTGTAACGAAGATTCGAGAAGTAATGCCAAATGCTTGTATTGGCGTAGATGTGATTGTTGGTTTTCCTGGTGAAACTGAAGAATTATTTATGGATACCTATAATTTCTTGAACGAATTACCTATTAGCTATTTACATGTATTTACTTATTCTGAAAGAGATAATACAGAAGCTATCGAATATGATGGTGTTGTAGATCAAGGAGAGCGTAAACGTCGCAATAAAATGTTGCGTATACTATCGGAGAAAAAACGCCAAGCTTTTTACCAATCTCAATTAGGATCAACTCAAAAAGTGCTTTGGGAACATGACAACAAAGATGGAAAAATGTTCGGATTTACAGAAAATTATGTAAAAGTTCAGACGGATTTTAATCTTGAATTAGTCAATCAAACACAACTTGTAGATTTAGTAAGAATCAATCACAATGGTATTGTTGAAGTAAAAATTAACGAGTTAGAATTAGCCTAATAAATTTTGTAAATATTAGTTAAAAAGAAGTTCAATTGTTTTGAGCTTCTTTTTTTTAATTTAACTTTACATTTAGGAATAATAATTGTAGTTTTAATTAAAAATTAAGGTCATGAAAATTATACATTTTACTTTTATAATTTTGTTGTCTTTATTTGTAACGAGCTGTGGTACAGTTCAGGTAAGTACAGATTATGATAGATCAGCAAATTTCGCAACGTATAAAACTTATTCTTTCCATCAAAAAGGCTTGGATAAGCTGAAGGTGAACGATTTAGATAAAAACAGATTAATTGCCGCAATTGATGCACAAATGGCAGCAAAAGGTTTTACAAAAGTAAATACTGATGCCGATTTGGTAGTTAATTTATTAACAAGTTCAAAAGAACAAATTTCTGTAAACAATAACAATTGGGGGTATGGTCCTTACGGATACTACGCCGGTTATTATGGAAATAGCGTTTCATCTTATCAAGCAGGCACAATTGTTCTTGACATTGTAGATGACAAACGAAATGTATTGGTATGGCAAGGTGTAGGATCTGATCTGAACTTGAGTAATATTAGTGCAAAAGCGGAAAGAATACCGAAAGCTATTGAAGAAATTTTAGCTAAATTTCCACCACAACCAAAACAATAATTTTAAACTATTTTATCATATTAGCTCTTCCAAAGAAGAGCTTTTTTGTGGAATGAAAATTGTATTAAAAAAAACTTTAATTTTGTTAAAAAATATACAATAACTTATGAAAAATTTAAAAACCAATCTATTAAGCTTAATCTTATTAAGTTTATCTACTTTGTCTTTTGCTCAAATGGAATATGGAGTAAAAGGTGGTGTAGGACTTAGTAATACAACTATTGTTCATGGAGTTTCTAAAGAGAGAGTTGGATTTTTAGCTGGAGGTGTAGCGAAATATCAATTAACAACACGAAATGAAAACCACTATTTACAAGCCGAAGTTTTATATACTACTCAAGGAGAATATTCATTATATAAAGAAGGGGGCGATAAATATAAAGCGTTCTTGAACTATATCAATATTCCAATTATGTATAAATATTATTTTGATGATCAAGGAAAAGATTTCTTTGTTGAAGGAGGACCACAATTAGGTTTCAAAGTATCAGAAAAATTTGATGAAAATGAGCCAGAAAGAACAAATAATGTTCCTAAATCGTTTGATTTAGCTTTTAATATTGGGGGTGGTTATTCTATTGATAGAAAATATGAAATCAATTTACGCTATCAATATGGATTAATTGACACCTATGACTATACTCGTTGGGACAATGGAACGAATCGTTCTTCTTTCTTAACATTAGGACTTACTTATTTTTTTAAATAAAATTTAAAAAGTCGCTCATATTCAACTATTGAGCGACTTTTTTTTGTGTTAATCTGAATGAATTACTTTTTGATAAACTTAATTGATTCGTTAGTAGAATCTGTATTAATTTTAATCATATAAACTCCTTTATTTAAGAAATTTAAATCAATTTTATTAGTTGTAACTTTAGTTGATTTCCAAACTTGTTGACCTACTAAATTATAAATTTCTATTGTATTAATTTTCTCTTTTGAGTTTATTGTCATTTCATCAATGACAGGATTTGGCGAAATCGTTGTGATATTTTTCTCTATAACGTTTTCTGTTACAGTTAAATTATCTTTCAATTTTATGACAAAACCTTTCAAATCCATTTCATCCCAATTAATTCCAATTCCTCCTATATATTGTCCATTAGGAGAAATTCCTGTTGGTAATACAAAAGTGAAGCTTTTGTCATCAAATCCAGCTTCTTTTACATAGTCTTCAATTTTAACCATACCTTTATCTTTAAACCAGATAAAACCTTCTCCGTCCGTATTTGTTGCATACCATAATCTTGAATATCCAACAGCAACATTACCATCATCTGAAACCGCAATTATAGATGATACATATTCTGGATCTGGATGTTCTACCATTGTATAAACACCTGTTGTAACATTATAGATATATCCTTCTGGATCATTAAATCCAACAATTATATTACCATCAGCAGAAACAGACAATGCTTCCCCTACTTCATTTCCTTGTAAATCTTTTATATGAGTTTGTACTCCATTTTTCCAATACACACCTTTACGAAAACCATTTTCATCATCTTGCCAACCAACAACCATTGTTCCGTCGTTGTTAACAGAATTAGCTCTTGCGCTTTTACCTGAGAAAGTTGACGGCAATTGTTTTATTCCATCTTTTCTATTCCAAACAATAGGTAATGCTTGTGAAGCTGTTAAAAATTTTAATCCAACTAAAGTTTCACCATTACTTGACATACCCCATGCAGAAGTATCCTTCCCTCCTATAAATTCCCATTTATTGTTAGAAATATTATAAAGCGCCAATTCATCATTTCCTGTATCAGGATTTGTCATAGTTCCCGACACCAAAGTCCCATCAGCAGAAATAGTTGTATTACCTGAAATATAATCATCACTTCCAGATAATTCTCCAATTACAGAAGGACCATCTTCTTTTGTCCATTTAAAATGTAAAACACCAGCAGCATTCCCAACAGCTACACCATTATTTGAGATATCAGTAACTTGAGCCCATGTCCCTACATCATAAACCTGTGCGTTCGAATTTAAAAGCATTAATAAAGTAAATGCTGATAAGTAAATTTTCTTCATAATTATTAAAGTGTTAATTCAATACTTTAAAATTAAACTATTTTATCAACAGATGGATAGAAGGAAAATCAAATAGATTTATTTTCCTAAAAATTAAAGAATAATTTAGTGATTATCAATTAATTATTTAAAAAATTTACTCTGTTTAAAAAGAAGAAATTCTTGAAATTCATTTATTAAAAAACAGAATACAATAATATTAATTAGAAAATATCATAAACCAAAAAAGCCATTCTTACGAATGGCTTTCAATTTATGGATTGTTAGAATGTTCTTGTATTACAATTCTAAAGCTCTTTTAGCATCACCTCCCATTAATACATTTAATGGATCTTCTACCGCTTCTTTAACTGCAACTAAGAATCCAACAGATTCGCGTCCGTCAATAATACGGTGGTCATAAGACAAAGCAACATACATCATTGGAGCAATAACAATTTGTCCGTTTTTAACAACTGGACGCTCAACAATATTGTGCATTCCTAAGATACCAGATTGAGGTGGGTTGATGATTGGAGTAGACATCATTGATCCAAATACACCACCATTTGTGATTGTAAATGTACCTCCTGTCATTTCATCAACTGAAATTTTTCCGTCACGTACTTTGATTGCTAAATCTTTGATAGATTGCTCAACACCACGGAAAGTTAAGTTTTCTGCATTACGAACTACTGGTACCATCAAACCTTTTGGTCCTGATACTGCAACAGAAACGTCTGCAAAATCAAATTTAACTTGGTAGTCACCGTCGATCATAGAGTTTACATCTGGGTACATCTCTAATGCGCGAGTAACTGCTTTTGTAAAGAATGACATAAATCCTAAACCAACACCATGTTTCGCTTTGAATTCGTCTTTATATTGATTACGTAAAGCAAAAATTGCTGACATATCAACTTCGTTGAATGTTGTTAACATTGCAGTTTCATTTTTAACAGAAACTAAACGTTGTGCAATTTTACGACGTAATGATGATAATTTTTTCTCTGATTGAGCACGTGTTCCTTGAGTAGAAGTTCCCATTGCTGGAGTAAAACGAACTGCGTCATCTTGAGTGATACGACCGTCACGTCCTGATCCTTTTACTTGAGAAGCGTCAATACCTTTCTCATCTAAAACTTTTTTAGCAGCTGGAGATGGAGTTCCAGTAGCATATGTTGTAGCTGGAGCAGCAGGTGCTGGTGTTGCAACTGGAGCTGGAGCAGCTTTCACTTCTTCTTTTACTTCAGCTTTAGGAGCTTCAGCGCTTCCTCCTGCTGGTTTAGCAGCTGATGTATCAATAAGACAAACAACTTGTCCTACTTCTACAACATCACCTTCTTCAGCTTTCAAAGTGATAATTCCACTTTCTTCTGCTGGTAATTCTAATGTTGCTTTATCTGAATCAACCTCTGCAATTGCTTGGTCTTTTTCTACGTAATCACCGTCTTTTACTAACCACGTAGCGATTTCTACTTCTGTTATTGATTCCCCTGGTGATGGGACTTTCATTTCTAACATATCTATTAGCTTTATTTTTTAATTGAATACTTTATTAATTACCTCTTCGTAAATTGCAGCCCAACGTTTGCTTGAACCTGGTGCTGTTGCTGCACTTTCTGCTGGTGAAACTACGTCGAATGGATATTTTCTTAATTTACGTAAGATATACATCCAAGCTCCCATGTTTTCTGGCTCTTCTTGTGCCCAAACCAATCTAGCATCACCAAATTTAGAGATGATAGTATCTACTTTTTCTTCGTTTAATGGATATAATTGTTCTAAACGAATAATTGCAGTTTCTTTATCTCCTAATTCTTGGCGTTTTTTGTCTAAGTCATAGTAGATTTTACCTGAACAGAAAACTACTTTTTTCACTTTCTTAGCATCTACTGTTACATCTTCGATGATTTCTTGGAAACCTCCATTTGTGAAATCTGCTAATGATGATACAGCTGACGGATGACGTAATAAAAATTTTGGAGACATGACAACCAATGGTTTACGGTAATCAGTAACGACTTGTCTTCTTAATGCATGGAAGAAGTTCGCTGGAGTTGTGATGTTTGCAACAAACATATTGTTACCAGCACACATTTGTAAGAAACGCTCTAAACGTGCTGAAGAGTGCTCTGCTCCTTGTCCTTCATATCCATGAGGCAATAACATCACTAAACCGTTTTGTAATTTCCATTTATCTTCAGCTGCAGAAATGTATTGATCGATTACAATTTGTGCTCCATTCACGAAATCTCCAAACTGAGCTTCCCAAATTGTTAATGCTTTTGGATTAGCCATTGCATATCCATAATCAAAACCTAAAACTGCATACTCAGATAATAATGAATTATAGATTCTTAATTGACCTTGCTCATCATTAATATGGTTTAATAAAATAATTTCTTCTTCTGTGTCTTCAGTTTTTACAACCGCATGACGGTGAGAGAATGTTCCACGCTCTACATCTTCTCCAGAAACACGTACATTACGTCCGTCTGTTAAGATAGAACCGAAAGCTAAAGCTTCTCCTAATCCCCAGTCAATTTTATCTTCCTCAATCATTTTTCCTCGTCCTTCAATCAAACGAGAAACTTTTTTGATTAATTTTTTACCTTCTGGAACTGTAGAAACAGCTTTTGCAATTTCTCTTAATTTCGCTTCGTCATAAGCGGTATTTGCTTGTTCAAAAACTTTCGCATCATCAGCAATTTCAAAACCTTCCCACTCTTCCGGCATAAAAGGGAAGATATGGTTACGTTCGATTTCTTTAGAAGCTTCGAAGTTTTTTTCTAATAACGCTTTAAATTCAGCTTCTTTTTGTTTTACAATTTCTTCTCCAATTACACCCTCTTTTAATAATTGTTCCTTGTAAATTTCACGAGGATTTGGGTGTTTAGAGATTACATTATATAATTTTGGTTGAGTGAATTTTGGTTCATCACCTTCGTTATGTCCATATTTACGGTATCCTAATAAATCGATGAATACATCAGAACCGAATTGTGCACGATAATCTGCTGCAAAACGGAAAGCATGAACTACCGCCTCTACATCATCAGAATTTACATGCATTACAGGAGATAATGTTACTTTCGCAACATCTGTACAATAAGTAGATGTACGGGCATCTAAATAATTTGTTGTAAATCCGATTTGGTTATTTACAACAACGTGTACTGTACCACCTGTTTTATATCCGTCTAATCCTGCCATTTGAACAACTTCGTAAACGATTCCTTGTCCAGCTACAGCAGCATCACCATGAATTAAGATTGGAATAATTTTAGAATAATCATCTTTATAATCTTCCTCAGCTTTTGCACGTGTAACCCCCTCAACAACTGCATCTACAGTCTCTAAGTGAGATGGATTTGGTGCTAAATTGATTTTGATTTCTTTTCCATTCAATGCTTTGATTTGATTAGATGATCCCATGTGATATTTAACATCACCAGCCATCAAATCTGTATCAAACGCTTTTCCTTCGAATTCTGAAAAGATTTGAGAATATGATTTTCCAAAAATGTTAGCCAAAACATTCAAACGTCCACGGTGAGCCATCCCTACGATAACCTCTTGTACACCGTGATCTGCAGAACGATTAATCAATGTATCCAAAGCAGGAATCAATGATTCATTTCCTTCTACTGAGAAACGCTTTTGTCCAACATATTTAGTGTGCATAAAGTTCTCAAAAGCAGTAGCTTCATTCAACTTTTCTAATACACGCTCTTTCTCCTCTTTCGATAATTTTGGTTGATTCAAGTTTTGGTTTAACCAATTCTGAATCCAATTAATTCTTTGAGGTTCTCTAACATACATATACTCGATTCCGATAGATTCGCAGTACATGTTTTCTAAGTGTCCAATGATTTCACGTAAAGTGATTGGCCCACCGATTCCCAAAATTTCACCAGCGTTGAATGTTAACCCTAAATCAGCATCAGTCAAACCGAAGTTTTTGATATCTAATGAAGGTTCAAAAGTTCTACGCGCTCTAACAGGGTTAGTTTTTGTAAACAAATGTCCACGAGTACGATAAGCATCAATTAAGTTGATCACTTTAAACTCCTTTTGTACATTGTCTGGAACTTGAGAAACAACGGCAGGATTCACCCTTGCTTGCGTTGTCTGATTACCTTTGTTAGGTGCTGGTGCAAATAATGGCTCTCCATCATATGTTGCATTTGCAAAGTCATACCCTTGGAAAAAAGCTTTCCAACTTGGTTCAATACTATCCGGATATTGGACGTATTGATCATATAAGTCGCCTATAAACTCTAAATGAGCGGCATTTAAAAACGAAAAACGATCCATAAATTTTACTCTCTATGAGATTTAGCTACAAAAATAAACTATTTAAGGCTTTAAAAAAAATTACTTTCATCATATTTATCTTATTGCGCCATAAAAATATATTATAATCAAATAATGATTACATTTGATATAAATTTAAGAAAGATTTTACATTTAGATGAGAAATTTTCTAACAAGAAAAATAAACAAACGTTGGATTGGCTTCTTTATAATAATTGTTATTTTTTCCATTACCATTTGGTCAAGTAACAAAATTGTAGAAGAATTAAAACTTGAAGAACATAATCGTGTAGAAAATTATGCCCGATCGTTAGAGTTAATTAGCTCATCAGAATTTTTAGATTCTAAAACGCAAGATTTTTTATTTAAATTAATCAAAGACAACAAATCTATTCCGGTTGCACTTGTAGATGAAAAAGGAATTATTGTAGATACTAAAAACATTGATGAATCAATTGTAAAAGATTCTGTAAAATTAGAGAGGTATGTACAAAAAATGAAATCAATTAACCAAACTATTGAAATCGAATTAATTGGTTCTAAAAATTTTGTTTACTTTAAAAACTCCAAACTTTTAAGTCAATTACAATACTATCCACTTATCATTATTTTATTGATTTTAATCTTTTTTGGTTTTTCGTATTGGTATTTCAAAACTATTCGCGAAACCGAAAAAAGTTATTTATGGGCTGGAATGGCAAAGGAAACTGCGCATCAAATTGGAACACCACTTTCTTCTCTGATGGGTTGGGTCGAACTTTTAAAATTAGAAGATATTGATCAGATATCCGTTGTGGAAATTGAAAAAGATGTTGATCGTCTAAAACATATTGCTGAACGTTTTTCTAAAATAGGTTCGACTTCTGAGTTGAAACCAATCGATTTAATCTCGACCTCTAAACAAACGGTTGATTATATTTCGCAACGTATATCAAAAGGTATTGAAATTAATTTCAGAACAGATGTAAAAGAGTTTAAGATCAACCTCAATGCTTCCTTATACAGTTGGGTAATCGAAAATTTGATGAAAAATGCAGCTGATGCCATGCAAAATAAAGGCGTATTGGATATTACCATTACGACAACCAATAAATTTGTGGAAATTACTATTGCTGATACTGGATCTGGCATTCCAACAAAATTACAAAGAAAGATTTTCGAGCCTGGATTTACAACCAAAAAACGTGGATGGGGATTGGGTTTATCGTTAGCAAAACGAATTATAGAAGATTATCACAAAGGAAAAATATTTGTTGCCAAATCCTCTAAAGAAACTGGAACTGAATTTAAGATTTTGTTGAGGAAATAACTTCAAAGATTAAAGCTATAGAAGTTAGAAAACTTTTTCTCTAATTTCTATAGCTTTATACTAAAAATATCAAGCTTTCACTCCTATATAAATCTCAATTTCGGCATCAGCAGGGTTTTGTGCTTTTTCGGTGTATAATTCGTAGTCGTATATATACGTACGATTTAAATTTGCGTCATCATTCCAGATATCATTCCAAGTTTTCGCTACAGCTTCATGCAATTCTCCTTTGGCGATATATTTCTTAAACGTTTGAGGTTGAAATTCTCTTCCAACCATTCCTTCTGGAATTTCATCTAAAGAAGAAACTTCACAACCAATAATTGTTGTATATTTTCCTTTAAAATCACTTTCGTAATCTGTATAAATGGAATAAATATTAGCATTGATTTTATTAGGAATCTTTTCGATAATACTATCCGTAAAAAATTGATGCCATAATTTTCCTAAATCTTCAATCGCTTGGTGATTGTTATTTGAAGTCTGAATCGAAATTCCAATAATTTTCAATGTATTCATTTTGTTATCGTTTAAAATCCTAAAATCATTTTTGCAATCGAAAAATAAATTAACAGCCCAAAGATATCATTACTTGTTGTAATAAACGGACCTGTTGCAATTGCTGGATCTACGCCATATTTATGCAACGTAATAGGAATAAACGTCCCAATTAAACTTGCTAAAATCATAACAATTACTAAGGCCAATACTATTGTAGAAGAAATTTCATAACTCGTACTCATTAAAAAATGTGTTGCGACTAATAATACAAGCGCTAACAAAGTACTGTTTAACAAGGCCAATAACATTTCTTTTCCGAGTCTTTTCCAAATAGAACCAGAAATATTACTATTAGCCAACCCTTGAACAATAATTGCGGAAGATTGCACGCCAACATTTCCTGCCATGGCAGCAACAAGTGGTGTAAAAAAGAATAGTTGAGGATACAAATCCATTGCATCGCTAAAACTTTGAGATACATTTACTGCAATAAAACTACCTACCAAAGCCAATAAAAGCCAAGGTAAACGAGCTCGTGTTAACTTCAAAATACTATCGTCCGAATCTACATTTTGCGTAATCCCTGCTGCCAATTGATAATTTTCTTCAGCTTCTTCACGAATTACATCAATCACATCATCTACCGTAATCACTCCAACCAAACGCATCAATTCATCTACAACTGGAACTTCGTACAAATCATATTTCTCAATCACTTTGGCAACTTCCAAGTCAGTTGTATAGGTTTTTACATATTGTATTTTTTCGTTGTAAACATCGGCTACTTTAGAATTTGCAGAAGTTGTTAACAAACGTTTCAAGCTCAATGTCCCAAGTAATTTATCATCTTCATCGACCACATAAATCGAAAAAACCTCTTCAAAATCCTCTGCTTGTTTACGCATTTGTTTAACAGCTGTAATCACCGACCAATCTTTATTCACTTTGATCAACTCTTTACCCATCAACCCCCCAGCTGTGTCTTCGTCATATCGTAATAAATCAACAATTTCACGGGCGTGTTCTTGGTCTTCTAATTGTGCAATTACCTCATCTTTCTTTTCGTCCGAAAGCTCATTAATCACATCAACAGCATCATCGGTATCCATCTCGTTAATCACATCTTCTGCAATCTCTTTTGCAGTAAGTGTTTTCAGAAATTTACGTCGATCATCCTCTTCTAATTCAAGAAGAATATCAGCAGAAATTTCGTTATCGAGCAAATCAATTACAAAAGACTGTTCCTTGGTCGAAAGTTCATCAAACAATTCGGCAATATCGGCGGGGTGCAAATCTTGCAACATCTCCTTTACCTCTTTTGCATTTTGTTGATTGATTCTTTCTGTTAAAAGTTCAATAAAATCTTTTGTAATTTTCACCTCCATAATCTATTTCATTCTTTTCGTTAATTCAATAAAATCTTCGACAGATAATTGTTCTGCGCGCATACTCATAAATTCGTGATCGTTTAAATCTTCAGGAATTCCTAAAGCTTTCAACGAATTACGAAGCGTTTTTCTTCTTTGTCCAAAACCAGCTTTCACTACTTGAAAAAATCGTTTTTGTTCAACTCCTTCTATTTCTGTTCTGTAACGCTTCATTATAATAACACCTGATTTCACTTTTGGTGGTGGTGTAAAAACGTGTTCTGGCACAGTAAACAAATAATCGCAATGATAGTACGCTTGCGCTAACACTGAAAGTATACCATAATCTTTTGTACCTTTTTTAGAGGCAATACGTTCGGCAACTTCTTTCTGAAACATTCCACAAACTTCGGGAACTGTGTGACGCTCTTCTAACGCTTTAAAAATAATTTGCGAAGAGATATTATACGGAAAATTTCCTAAAATAGCAATTTGTTCATCAAATTTTGATGAGAAATCCATTTTCAAAAAATCCTCAGAATGAATTTTAAATCCTGGATAAAATGGTTGATAATATTCTTTTAAATACTCAACAGATTCATTATCAATTTCTACAACCTCTATATTTTTCTTTGCTTGTAAAATATATTTTGTCAACACTCCCATTCCTGGTCCAATCTCCAACACACGATCATATCCTTGCCAAGTCA
Organism: Empedobacter sp. 225-1; assembly: GCF_030328185.1. Taxonomy (NCBI): domain Bacteria; kingdom Pseudomonadati; phylum Bacteroidota; class Flavobacteriia; order Flavobacteriales; family Weeksellaceae; genus Empedobacter; species Empedobacter sp. 225-1. Next base: position 43,373 of record NZ_JACALO010000006.1, read on the forward strand.
ATCCTTCAGCAATATCTCGTGCTATATTTTCGTCATTCAAAAAATGCTGACCTAAATGTTTTTTAGCTTTTACTTTCAAAAATTCTAAATTTTAAGTTTTCTTTAACCAACTTACCGTAGAATATATACGGAATATCTTTCTTGCGAAATAAGTTTTTTTTATCTTAGCCCCAAAATTAACCCAAATGTCAAAAACGAACGATAAATTTGAGAAAAAAAGACTGCGCTCTTCTAACATTACTGTTGTGATTAGTATTTCGCTTGTTTTATTTCTATTAGGTATTTTCGGCTTAATTGTCATTAATGCACAAAGTTACGCAGAACATCTAAAAAGAGAGTTAAAAATCGAGGCATATTTTAAAGATGTCGAAGATCCGAAATTAAAAGATAAGGAACTCGATTTACAAAAATCTTATATCGATTCGTTAAAAATTAAATACCCTTTTGTTGAAGCTACACAATATATTAGCAAAGAAGAGGCTGCAAAAATTGCCAAAAAAGATTTAGGTACAGATGGTAGTGATTTCTTCGAAGAAAGTATTTTCCCTGCTTCGGTTCAAATTACGTTAAACCCTGCAATGATAGAATCTGTCGAACAAATTGATTCGATCAACAAAGTTTTAGCAAAAAATCAAATCATAGATGAAGTAAAGAGTGATAAAGAAGCAATGGTAACGATTTATCATAGTATCAACAACATTACGTTTTGGATTATGATATTTGCTGTTATCTTCTTGATAATTGTAGTTGTATTAATCAACAATTCTATCCGCCTGAAAATTTATGCGAAACGTTTTAGCATTAAAACAATGCAATTAGTAGGTGCTCGTAGACGTTTTATTGTAAAACCGTTCTTAATAGAAGCAGCTATTTTAGGTTTCTTAGCAGCATTTATTGCCGTTATTGGTTTAGGTTTCTTGTGGTATATTTTAGCAACAAAAGTAGGTTTGGTTATTTGGAACCCTAACTTTACACTATTAATCCTTATTCTTATTGGAATTGGTGTTGTAATTGCGGTATTTAGTACATTGTTTGCTGCATGGCGTTATTTAAGATTAAAAACTGATCAACTTTATTAATGAAATCAAATTCTATCGATACAACAAAAAAATCAGCAGTTACAAATACTGCTGGTTTTACTTTTTTATTCGGAAAAAGAAATTACATTTTCATGGCAATTGGTGTTGCACTAATTGGTCTTGGCTTTTTATTAATGACAGGACACGATGCCAACACAAAACCTGATGGAACTTGGGATGCTAATTATTGGAACGACGAAATCTATTCTTTCCGAAGAATTAGATTAGCTCCATTTTTAGTTGTTGCAGGTTTTATCGTTGAAATTTATGCCATTTTAATCAATCCGAATAAAGAAAAATAATGAATACTTTACAAGCAATTATCATTGCTATTATAGAAGGTCTTACCGAATATTTACCAATTTCTTCTACAGCGCACATGGGATTTACCGCTGCGTTGATGGGAATGCCAGAAAGCGAATTCTTAAAAATGTTTCAAGTTTCAATACAATTTGGAGCTATTTTATCAATCGTTGTGTTGTATTGGAAAAAATTCTTTGACTTCAAAAATTTTAATTTCAACTTTTACATCAAATTAGCATTAGCTGTAGTTCCTGCGTTAATTTTAGGAAAATTATTTGATGATAAAATTGAAGCTGTTTTAGGAAATCAGATCGCAATTTCTGGTATGTTAGTTTTTGGAGGTGTCATCTTATTATTTGTAGATAAATGGTTCAAAAACCCTAAAATTGATGATGAAAAAGAAATTACCATAAAGAAAGCAATCATTATTGGTTTTTGGCAATGCTTAGCCATGATGCCAGGAACTTCTCGTTCTGCCGCTTCAATTATTGGTGGTATGACGCAAGGTTTAACACGCAAAGCTGCTGCCGAATTCTCTTTCTTTTTAGCTGTTCCTACGATGTTGGCTGTTACCGTCTATTCGATCTTCGTAAAAACATGGGGCGAAAATACCGCTAACCCAATGAAAGGTTACGAAATGATTTTACAAGATCAACATCATATTACTTTATTTATCATTGGAAATGTGGTTGCATTTATCGTTGCCTTGATCGCTGTAAAAACATTTATTGCTGTTTTAACAAAATATGGTTTCAAGTTTTGGGGTTGGTACAGAATAATTATCGGAATTATTTTATTGATTTATTTCTGGAACACTACTCCATCTCAAGTAGAAAAAGACAATGCCGCTTCAGTAGAAACTACAATGATTCAGCACAACTAAAATGAACGTAGAAAAAATACAAGATGGTCACGTTTTTTTGATTGACAAACCACTTGATTGGACTTCTTTTGATGTAGTCAATAAAATTCGTTGGAACATCAGAAAAGCTTATAATTTAAAGAAAATAAAAGTTGGTCATGCCGGAACTTTAGACCCTAAAGCCACTGGCCTTTTATTGGTTTGCACAGGTAAATGGACAAAACGCATTGACGAATTTCAGGCACAAGAAAAAACGTATACAGGAACAATCAAATTAGGCGTAACTACTCCAACTTATGATTTAGAATCAGAAGAAAACGAAATTTTTCCTACAGAACATATCACAGAAGAAATTATTCACGAAACAACGAAACAGTTTATAGGAGAAATTGAACAATTTCCACCAATGCATTCGGCAATTAAAGTGGACGGAAAACGTTTGTACGAATTGGCACGTGATGGTCAAGAAATCGAACGAAAAGCACGTAAAGTTAATATTCTCGATTTCAAAATAACAAAAATAAATTTACCTTTTGTTGATTTTGAAGTGAATTGCAGCAAAGGAACGTATATACGTTCGTTGGCTTATGATTTTGGAAAAGCTTTAAATTCGGGAGGATATTTAACTGCGTTAAGACGAACGAAAATTGGAGAGTTTGATGTAATCAATTCCGAAAATTTAGCTTTAGAAAGAAGTTATTTTGAAGAAGAAGATCAAACAGAAAAAGAATTATAATATATACAAAAGCTTGAATAAATGTTCAAGCTTTTCTTTTTATAATGTAGTCAAAACTTTATTGATTTCTTCACTTACTTGTTTTGGTTTTTGCATCACCATAATATGCGTTCCTCCATCTATTTGTATAGCATCTTTGATGTATTCAATCGGAAAAACGATATCTTTTGTTCCATGAATGTGCGTTACATTTTTTTCGTGATAAGCAGCAGAGTGTTCCCAATTAACAATCTTATGAATCGACCATTTTAAATAATCCGCATTTTTAAACTCAAAAATATCATCTATATTATCTTTTTCACGATCTGTATAATACAACTTTCTCATCATCATATAAGAAAATGTTCGATCTGAAGTTAAAAAACTCATTGGAATTATTTTATGCGCATTGATCAATGCAGAAAATCGAAATAATTTAGGAATCTCTGTTCTATTCTTAACTGTAGAAATTAAAAATGTATGAGCGGGATCAATAAAACGATTCATTTCTTGTACAATTATTCCTCCAAAAGATAATCCCATCAAAAGAAATTCTTCTGTGGGATTTATTTTATCTAATAATCGTTCAGCATAATGAGCCAAAGTTTCGTCTTTCTCTGGGTCTAACCAAGGAATATAAACTTGCTCAAAATCTTGTTCCAAGCGCAGATTTCTAAATGCATTTGCATTTGCACCTAATCCACTTACTTGATAAATTTTCATATCTTATTATAATATATCTTTCTTTTTTGAGTAATCTGTAGGGCGTACACCAATCACTTTTTGAAAAGTATTACTAAACGTCGGTAAACTATTGTATCCTACCATAGTTGATATTTCGCTGATAGAATATGTATTGTCAATCAATAACTGTAAAGCACGTAACATTCTTAGAATAGTAAAGTACTGCACAAATGTCATATTCAAATCTTTTTGAAATAAACGTGACAATGATCGTTCTGAAAACCCAAACTCTGCTGTAATTTTTTTCATTGTGATCGAAGAATCCATATTATCATCTAAGAATTGTACAATTTTTTTCAGACGTTCATCATGTGGAAGTGGTAAAGCTAATCGTAAACTGCTTTTACTTACTTTAGGTAAAATTTCTTTAAATGCTTGTGCTATTACATATTCGCTTCTGTTTTCAGGCACTATGTCACCTTTCCATTGATTAGAGAACAATAAAAGTTCTAAAAGTAAACCATCAGTTGGATAAATTCCTACTTTCTTATAAAACGAATTATCGCTTTCATTTATAGGAAAATATAAATTTCTCATGATTACATCTGGTGTATTTGGGTGTATACTGTGTTCAACATGAGGCGGTATCCACATATAGTGTCTTGCAGGTAAATAAAAAGTATCTTTTCCTATTTTGACATACACTATACCTCCCTCACAATAAAGAAATTGCGCTTTATTATGTTTGTGCTCTACAACGTATGCCTCCGAAATTTCCTTGTGATAACAGAAAATAGAGGTCGGTAGTTTATCAATTTCAGTTAGGTAGTATCGTGTTTCGAATTTATTATCTAAGTGTATATTCATAGTTTTTTAATCTGTGAACTAATATAATAATTTATTTGATATAATGTATCAAGTACACAAATAAAAGTGTCTGAAATAAATAATTATTTGACTATTATTGATATTGACTTTTTATTAAATTATACAATATTTGTAATTCCCTCTACTGAGAAGGGTACAATTATTGAAAAGTATTAGAAAATAAGTTGCATTATGTTGGAAAGAATAAAATTAACTGACTTACAATCAAAGGTAATGACAGCAGAGGAGTCTGCCAAATTTTTTGAAGATGGAATGACTGTAGGTTCAAGTGGTTTTACAAGAGGAGGTGATACAAAAGTTGTATTAAAAGCTGTTGCGGAGCGTGCCAAATCTGAAAATTTAAAAATCACTTTAGTTACTGGTGCATCATTAGGCCATGGAACGGACGCTGCTTTGGTAGAAAGTGGAGCGTTAAAAAAACGTTTACCATTCCAAGTTGACACTGTAATGCGTAAAAATATTAATGCAGGAAATGTATTATTTATAGATCAACACTTAGGAGAATCAGCTGAACATATTTTAGATGGTCAATTTAAGATTGATTTAGGTGTTTTAGAAGTTGCCGAAATTTTAGAAGATGGTTCTTTAGTTCCTACAACTTCTATCGGTAATAATGCAGAAATTGCAGAAAATGCTGATAAATTAATCATCGAGATTAATACAGCTATCCCTACAAATATCAGAGGTATTCACGACATCTATAGTGTAGAAGAATATGGAAAACGTACCCCAATTAACATCACTTCTTGTGATTCTAAAATTGGACGTGAAACAATAAAAGTAGATCCTTCTAAAATTGTTGGAATTGTATTCCACGACATTCAAGATGCTCCTGGAGATATTCAACCAGCTGACGAAGCGACTGCGGCAATTGCACAAAATATTGTAAAATTCTTCGAAAATGAAGTAGAAGAAGGACGTCTTACAAAATCTTTGATGCCATTACAATGTGGTATTGGAAAAGTTGCAAATGCTGTATTAGGTGGATTAGAGCATTCCGACTTCGAAGATTTAGTTATGTATTCAGAAGTTTTACAAGATTCTACATTTGATTTAATCGATTCTGGAAAAATGAAGTTTGCTTCAGCATCTTCAATGACAGTTTCTCAAGAATGTTACGATCGTGTAATTGGAAATGTTGACAACTACAAAGGAAAAATCCTTTTACGTCCACAATCTATTTCTAACTCTTGCGAAGTGATTCGTCGTTTAGGAATTATCGGGATCAATACATCTTTAGAGTGTGATATTTACGGTAACGTAAACTCTACTCACGTTTCTGGTACTCACATGATGAACGGAATCGGTGGTTCTGGAGATTTTGCTCGTAATGCATTTATCTCAATCTTTGTTACTGCTTCTACTGCAAAAGGTGGAAATATTTCTTCTATTGTTCCGATGGTTTCACATACAGACCATACAGAACACGATGTTGATATTATTGTAACAGAACAAGGTTTAGCTGATTTAAGAGGTTTAGCTCCTCGCGAAAGAGCAATCGAAATCATCAACAACTGTGTTCACCCAGATTATAAAGCTGAATTATTATCTTATTTCGAAAGAGCTTGTGCAGAAAGAGGTGGTCAAACACCACATATCTTAGAAGAAGCGTTCTCTTGGCACACAAGATTGAAACAAACAGGTTCTATGAAAAAAGAAGAATTATTAGTATTAAATCATTAGAAATAATAAATAATAAGACTATACTTATTCAAAAGCATAATTCGGAAATTTCGGATTGTGCTTTTTTTGTGAAATAATGTAACTTTGTTAGAATTCTAAAAAACATGAAAAAGATCGTATTCCTAACACTTATTTTGACAACATTTATTGCTTGTCAATCCAATCAAAACGAAAATCAAAATTTAGAACAATTAAATAAAAAATCAGCACGCGAAGTTGTCTTAACAACAGAAACTAAAGGTGATTCTGTTTTACATATTACCAAACAAAAAATTTGGGCTAATAATATGATGATTGCCGAAAAAGTAGATACATTGATTACACATAAACAATATACCCCTACAGATTCGACAAAAATTCCTATTTACGTAACCATACAATAAATAATGATGAATAAAAGAGAAAAAAGGGCGAGTAAAGTAGTAACATTGGTATTAATTTCTTCGGTTCTTAGTTCGTGTATGAATCGTGAAGAACCTGCAGTAACCAATAATGCGCAAAAAGTTTATATGCGAGCAGATTCTACTGCGCCATATAGTGATGTTTCCTCTAATTACGCAGCCCAATCTAGCGGTTCGCATCATGGTGGAATGGGAAGTTCTCTGCTTTGGTTTATGGCATTCCGTAGTTTAGCTGGTGGTGGAATGGGTTATGCAAGCCCAGGTTTACATCAACAATCAAATGTCGGAACAAACACTGCAAAAGCGAAAGCATACAAAAGTCAAACTGTTCGTGGTGGATTTGGAAAATCTGCATCCTCTCGTTCAGCTTCATCTTAAACTAATTTTATGCAATTAAAAAAAATAAAAGCTGACGAAAACTGGCAAGAAAGGTTAGAAAATATCGGCTTTGGATTTCATACAGACGACAATAAACAAACTTATTGGGTCGAAGATTATTATTATTCGATAACAGAAAAAGAAGCGGATCAATTTTTTGAAGCGACAAACGAATTATGGGAAATGTGCTTAAATGCGGTAGAACATGTCATTCAAAATAATCGGTTAGACGAATTTAAAATTCCAAAATTTATTCAACCTTATTTAATTGATACTTGGGAAAATGATGCACCAAGTATTTATGGTCGTTTCGATTTTGCCTATAAAAATGGTCAACTTAAATTATTAGAATTCAATGCAGATACACCAACTTCATTGTTTGAATGTGGTGTGGTACAATGGCTTTGGATGGAAAATTATTTCGGCGAAACAAAAGATCAATTCAATTCTGTTCACGATAAATTAATTGAAACGTGGAAAATGTTAAAACCTTATTTAAAAGGTGAAACCTTACATTTTTCTTGCGTAAGAGAATCCTTAGAAGATTTAACAAACATAGAATACATAAGAGATTGCGCAATACAAGCGGGAATTAATACCAAACTAATTTACATTGACGAAATCGGTTGGAATAATGTCAATTTTGTAGATTTGGAAGAGGAAGAAATTACCGATATATTCAAGCTTTATCCGTGGGAATGGCTGGTAAATGAATTGTTTGCTTACAACATAAAAAATGATGAAATCAACGCAAATTGGATTGAACCTGCCTGGAAAATGATTCTTTCAAACAAAGCAATTTTACCAATTTTATGGGAATTATATCCCAATCATACGTTGTTGTTAGAAGCTTATGCAGATACGCCAAAAGAGATGAAAAACTATGTCAAAAAACCATTGCTATCGCGTGAAGGTGCAAACGTAGAAGTTGTAAAAAATGGTCATATTGCTGAACAAACTTCGGGCGAATATGGCGAAGAAGGTTTTGTCTACCAAGCTTTAACAGATTTGCATCACGAAGAAACAGGTTATACCATTATCGGAAGTTGGGTAATCGGACAAGAATCATGTGGAATTACAGTTCGAGAAAGTAATCAGTTTATTACAACTGACAAAAGTCGATTTGTGCCACATATCATTGAGTAGAGATATAAAAAAAACATACAAAAAGTCTAATTCCTTCAAGAATTAGACTTTTTAGTTTAAACAAAATCAAATAATTACCGCTAAAATTACAAATAATTTAAAAATTGATAGGTTTCATCATTTATTATTTATAAATTAAAAAAAGATTTAGCTAAAATTTTTTATAAATTAAACGTTTAAGGAATAAAACCTTAGATAATTTTTAGCAAATTAAAATTAGCAAATTAAAAACTAAAATGTAAAATTATGGATTTTTTAGATGATTTGTTTAATTCGTCAACTCTACCGCCAGAACGAGTTTCTCGTATGCTCGAAGAAGATCTGTTTTGGCAAATTATAGAAAATTCGTTGATCGATGCCAATAATCTGCAAGACCAAGAATTAGCTTTGATGCAAGAATTAGATGTTCTAACTGCCGAAGATATTATTGGTTTTCAACTTCGATTAGATTTTTTTGCTTACACATTGCATTTACCAGAGGTTTGGTGTGCGTCTTGTATTATGAATGACGGTACAAATCCTGAACATTTTTATTATTTCAAAAATTGGATTATTTCTCAAGGAAAAGAATTGTTTGAAAAAGCGATTTTAAATCCAGATTATTTGGCAGATTTTTTTGAAGAAGGTTTCAATGAAGATGATTTGTTCGAATTCGAAACTTTTCACTTAATTGCAAATAATGTTTTCTATTGTAAATTCGAAAATGATTTTTTTGATTTTATTGATCAAGAATGTATGAAATTCTTTACTGAAGAATTTCCAAAACCAGACTTTGATTGGGATGACGAGAATTTAACAAATCTTCAAGTTATTTGCCCAAGATTATTCAAGGTTTTTATCGAAGATTATTCTCCTGATGACGACGAAACAGAGGATGATTTTGATGATGAAGATGAGTTTTTGTAAATTTTATGAAGTATTCTATTGAATTTTTGAAACAAGCTCACAAAGCGTCTATATTCAATAAATCAAAAATATTGAATACTAATAGTTGCGCATGTTTTTGTTGTAAAGAAATTTTATCTACTACTGAAATCAAAGAATTTATTGAAGAAATAGATGGAAAAGATGAAACTGCAATTTGTCCAAGTTGTGGAATTAATTCTATTATTGACGATATTTTTCCTATTAATGATCCAATTTTCTTAGAGGAAATGAGTAAATATTGGTTTGAATAAAAGTTATAAAAAAAAGGAACTCAAATTGAGTTCCTTTTATATTTAGAAAGAATTTTTCTTATCCTAAAACTTCAGCAACTTTAGCTCCGATATCAGCAGGAGAAGACACCACATGAATTCCACATTCTGTCATAATCGCCATTTTAGCTTGCGCTGTATCATCAGCTCCACCTACGATAGCTCCGGCATGTCCCATTGTACGCCCTTTTGGTGCAGTTTGTCCTGCAATAAATCCTACAACTGGTTTTGTACCATTCGCTTTAATCCAACGAGCAGCTTCAGCTTCTAATTGACCACCAATTTCACCAATCATTACGATACACTCCGTTTCTGGGTCATTCATAAATAATTCAACCGCTTCTTTAGTAGTTGTTCCAATAATTGGATCTCCGCCAATTCCGATTGCTGTAGAAATTCCGTAACCAGCTTTTACAACTTGGTCAGCAGCTTCGTACGTTAAAGTTCCTGATTTAGAAACTATACCAACTTTACCTGGTTTGAAAATAAATCCTGGCATAATACCAACTTTCGCTTCACCTGATGTAATAACACCTGGACAGTTCGGTCCAATTAATGTTACATCTCTTTGGTCAACGTACGCTTGTACTTTTACCATATCTTCTACAGGAATACCTTCTGTAATACAGATAATTACTTTGATACCTGCTTCTGCAGCTTCCATAACAGCATCAGCTGCGAATGCTGGTGGAACGAAAATAATAGAAACGTCAGCTCCAGCCTCAACAACAGCATCTTTCACTGTGTTAAAAATTGGTAAACCTAAATGTGTTTGTCCACCTTTACCTGGAGTTACGCCTCCTACTACGTTTGTTCCATATTCAATCATTTGCTCAGCATGAAAAGTTCCTTCTTTTCCTGTGAACCCTTGAACGATTATTTTTGAATCTTTGTTTACTAATACAGACATTGTGATTTTTAATTTACACAAATATAAAAGGAGTTTTGGATTTTAAAAAATATTCGATGTAAAAAATACACTATCTAATTATCGAAACAAGACAAAAATCTATAAGATATTTATCATAAAAAAATTATTTTTTTCTATAATCGCGTACCATTATCTCTGTGGCTGCTATCTTTTTATACAATCCTCTTGCTTCTTCTGCCGGAGTTCCGAAATAAGTTTTCCCTCCTTCCAAAGATTTACTTACACCTGCTTGTGCTAATAAGACTGCTTTTGTACCTATAGTTACACCACTCGTGATCCCAACTTGTCCCCAAATAGAAACTTCGTCTTCTACATTTACGCATCCTGCAATTCCTACCTGAGAAGCAATCAAACATTTTTTACCAATAATCGTATCGTGACCAATCTGAATTAGATTATCCATAATTGTTCCTTCACCAATAATTGTTGAGGCAGATACTCCTCTATCTATTGTACAGTTTGCACCAATTTCGACATGATTTTCAATAATTACATTTCCGACAGATTTTAAACGATCATAACCCGTTTCACGATTTTTGTAATAAAAAGCATCTGCACCCAAAACAGTTCCTGAACGAATAATAACATTATCTCCGATAATCGCATGATCGTTAATTGAAACATTAGAATGAATCACACAATTTTTACCAATTTTAACATGGTTTCCAATGAAAGCACATGGTTGAATAATTGTCCCCTCCCCTATTTCTGCTGAATCAGAAATTTGCTTATTTGATGGTTGAAATGATAAAAAATATTGGCCAATCTTTACAAAATCACGAAATGGATCATCAGAAATCAGCAGAGCTTTTCCTTCTGGACAATCAACTTCTTTATTAATTAAAACAATTGTTGCATTAGATTGTAATGCTTTATCGTAATATTTAGGATGGTCAACAAATACAATATCTCCCTCTTCTACACGGTGAATTTCATTGATTCCTTCAACTGGAAAATTTTCGTTTCCAATAAATTTTGCATCTATAATAGATGCAATATCTTTTAATTTATGTGTTTGTGGAAATTTCATCTTTCTCTACTTTTAAAAGTCTACAAATATAAAAATAAAAAAGCTGTCAAAAAATGACAGCTTTAATGATTTATGAATTAAATCGAATTATTTTTTCTTGAAAACCATTGTTTTAACATCGTTTGCAAACAAAACTAATTTTCCGTTTTGAATTTCATATTTGTTTACATTGTTAAAACGCTCTCCAAATGCATCAGCATCTACACCTTGACAAGCCATACGTGTTGTCGCAATGTTTTTCACTTTAAGTGAATTTCCAACAGCTAAATAAGCACCTGATAAATTATTACATCCATCATTTCCAGAAACTTTATTATTTTGGAACGTTAAAGTTGGTTTCTGATTTGGAAAACGATCATCCAAAGATTTTGCACTTCTATCTCTACCAATAAATTCTTCTAATTCCCAAGAACCTGCTAAATTCCCTGGACGAACAAAAGTCATTACAACGATATCGTCTTGAATTAATAATAATTTATTATCTGAAATTGAATATTTTAACTTTCCGTTTAATTTTGAACTGAAATTTGAATCTTCTACATTCTCACATGCTTTCATCGTAGACATCATATTTCCGAAAGTAATTTCATTTCCTGAAATTGTAACCCCTCCGTTTAATGTGTTACATCCGTCAGAAGCATTTAACATATTAGTTGAAACAAAATTAAGATAAGGAACACCCATTGGATATGCTTCTGCCAATGTTGCTGCTTTCATAGAATTAACATGACTTAATTCCCATTTACCTAAAATAGAAGTTGTGTTAGTCGTTTCTGTATTTCCACCCATATTATTTACCGTAGAACAAGATGTTAAAAATCCTGTTGCTAAAATTGCTGCAAAAGATATTTTTAAGATTGTTGATTTCATAAAATTTAATTTCAAGTTTCTTCGTATTATACGAATACCATACCAAAATTGAAATATGTTAAAAATCTTTTCTACAATGCTTTTAAGAAAGATGAATTGATATCAATAAAAAGTTATAATTTTGAAAAATAAATCTGGTTTCATCCCTCAAAAATAATTCAATTTGATTTCTCAAAGAACAATAGATATAATCTTCGAAACAGCTCGTGTAGAAGAAGTTGTTGGTGATTTTGTCACTCTGAAACGTGCAGGTTCCAGTTTAAAAGGACTTTCGCCTTTTGGCAATGAAAAAACTCCTTCTTTTGTCGTATCACCTGCTAAACAAATTTGGAAAGATTTTTCATCAGGTAGAGGAGGAAATGTTGTCACTTTTTTAATGGAAGTTGAACAGTTTACCTATCCTGAAGCTTTGCGATGGTTGGCAAAACGTTATAACATCGAAATTGAAGAAGATGGAGAATATAATTTTGAGCAACAGCAAGAAGAAAAAGAACGAGAAAGTTTATATATTTTGACTGATTTTGCAAAGAAATTCTTTGTGAATCAATTACATAATTCCGAAGAAGGAAATTTAATTGGTCTTAGCTATTTCCGGGAACGCGGTTTTACAAAAGAAACGATTGATAAATTTGAACTCGGTTATTCACCAAAACAATGGGATGCATTAGCAGAACATGCTTTAAAAAACGGATATTCAAAAGAATTAATTGAGGAAGCTGGTTTAGCTACGTTTAAAGAAGATCATAAAAAATATGATAAATTTCGCGAACGTGTCATGTTTCCTATTTACAGTTTTTCTGGAAGAACTTTAGGTTTTGGAGGGCGTATTCTACGTAATGATGCCAAAGCTGCAAAGTATTTAAATTCTCCCGAAAATAAAATTTACCACAAAAGTAAAACACTTTATGGTTTATTTCAGGCAAAACAACATATTACAAAAGCCGATCAATGTTTTTTAGTTGAAGGTTATACTGATGTACTTTCTTTACATCAAGCAGGGATACAAAACGTAGTGGCAAGTTCTGGAACAGCGCTAACAAATGAACAAATTCGTTTGATAAAGCGTTTAACAGAAAACATCGTCGTGATGTATGATGGTGATAATGCTGGTATTAAAGCTTCTTTCCGAGGAATAGATATGATTCTGGAACAAGAAATGAACGTCAAAATTCTATTGTTACCAGAAGGTGAAGACCCGGATTCTTTTGCTAAGAAACATTCGACAACAGAAATTGAAGCTTATATAAAATCAAATGCAACAGACTTTATTCGTTTCAAAGCAAATGTTTTATTAGAAGATGCGAAAAATGATCCAATCAAAAAAGCTGAATTAATTCGAGAAATTGTCAAATCAATTTCACTGATTCCAAATATTATTAAACAAGAAGTTTATATTGCGGAAACTTCTAAAATAATGGAAATTCGTGAAGAAGTTTTGTTCAAAGAATTGGCTCAATTACAAAATTCTAATGACAAATCGACCTCTTCTTCTCATATCACCGATCAGTCGAGAACAAAAAAACCAGCCATTTCAATCGTTCCTTCAACAAAAGAAGTTATCAATGTACAGCAAACTGTAGAGAATGAAATCATTAAGCTTATCATGCAATTTGGTGATTTGGAAGTTGATTTAAAGAACGAAAACAACGAACTATATAAAACAACGGTTAACCAAGAAATCATTACCCAATTTGAAGAAAACAATTTGAGTTTGAGTAATCCACTTTTTCAATCGATTTTGGATGATGTAAAAACTGGTTTAGAAAATGATGAACTACGAACAGGAACTTATTTTTCTCGATTAAGCAATCCCGAAATTGTAAATCTTGCCTCTGAAATGATGATGGAAAAACATAGTTTAAGTGAAAATTGGACGGTAAAACAAGGTATCAATATCAAAAAGAAAGAAGAGTTTGTACACAAAGATTTGTTCGATGTCTTATTACGTTTCAAGATTATTTACATCGATAATGTGATAAAAGAGTTAATGCAACAAACCAAAAACACTGATTTATCAATTGAAGAAACGAACCAAATTCTTCAACAGATTATGCATTTTACTGGTTTGAAAAATATCTTAAATCAACATCTTAATCGTGTAATTTAATTCACGCGTTTGTTAAATATTCCGTATTAACCTAATACTCTATAAATTAACGATTAATTAAAGGCTTTTCTTAAAAATTTTAATAAGTGTCATTTTTTTTAACTTAACGTTAACAACTATTCGTAATACAGCTGATAATAATGAATTAGAAGTGTTTTATTAATTGAAAATCAATAAAAAATACTATGCATGTCTAATTAAATTCAATAATTCTTATTTTAGATACAGATTCAGAAAAAACTAAAGAATGACAAAGAATTTTTTAACATTATTAGTAATGCTGATGATTATTCCGTTTGCACAAGCAAAGGAAGAATCAAATTTTTCAACAGTAAGTCCTTTACCATTGCCGGTATCAGTTTATACAAAAAATTTAAAATCTACTCTCCTTAATAAAGTAGCAGATTTAAATAAAATAGACAACACAACTGTTGCAGAAATAGTGGAAAAAGCTGGAAATAAAGTAAGCGGAATAGTTTCTTGGTATGCAGACAAATTTCACGGAAAAAAAACTTCGAGTGGCGAATTATACAATAAAAATAACTTCACAGCTGCTCATAAAACATTACCTTTCGGTACAAAAGTAAAAGTAACAAATACAAATAATGGTAAATCTGTAGTTGTAAAGATAAACGACAGAGGACCGCATACAAAATCAAGATTATTAGATTTGAGTAAAGCAGCGTTTACATCTATAGGTTCTACGAGTGCAGGAATTCTGAACGTACAAATGGAAGTTGTAGATTAAACCGATTTTTAGATATTAAAACAAAAAAAAGGATTGAATGTATTCAATCCTTTTTTTTGTTAATCATCGTAATGTTTATGATGATTTTTCTTTTTGTAATATTTATTATGCTTTTTTTGTTGACCTGGTGCATAATATTTCGCAGACTTATCTCCATGTATCTTTTTATGTTGTCCAGGTGGGAGATTTCTATGGTTATCATACCTTGCATCATATTTGGGATACTTTTTATACTTTTTCTTTTTATGATGTGTATGCTCAATACCATAAATTGTAGTAGAACCATCACAAGAAGTTAGAAATAAAGCCGCAAGTGCAAAGATTGCAACTAAATTAATTTTCTTTAAAACTGTTAATTTCATCATCACTTTAATATATAATGTGAAGAGTAAGACAAGAACCTTACCAAAAATATAATTTAATAAATTTAATTGTCTTTAATGGAATAGTATTTGAGAATCAATTCATAAACCATTAAAATATGAAAGAAAAAATTCAATACCGTTATAAAACTACTAACGAAGCTTTAACGGAGTTAACTGAAAACGGTTTTATAATTGATTATAATATCGAAAAAGGACAATTAAAGCAGAATCCTGAACATTTTGATATTGTATGTATTTACCGTTACGAAGGAATGTCAGATCCTGATGATGAATCTTCTGTTTATGGAATAATTAATAATCAGAGTGGTGATAAGGGGGTATACGTTGTAGGAAATTTATCTACGGGTGATGATGTAGATAAATTTATTGTGAATTTAGAAATTAAACGTAGAACAATTAAATAATAATCATTATTAACAAAATAAAAAAGCTCGATACATATGTATCGAGCTTTTTAGATTTTATAACATCTTTCTGATTAGAAAGGATATTCATAAATTTTTGATTCGTGGAAATAAGGGTGACCTTTTGCTTCTAAGTTTAATTTAGAAACTGCATTCATTACTACGAATGTAAATAATCCTCCAATTCCAACTAACGATCCAATTTCCATTAATCCGAAATTGTGGAACGGTCCAACTGCTGCTGGCATAATTTGGTTGTAAAAATCCCAATAGTGTCCAATAATGATTACAAATCCCATCACGAAAACGATTTGGTAACGACGTTTCATGCTTGATGAAATTAAAATCAAGAATGGAGCTACTAAGTTGATTACTAACATCCAGTAGTATAATGGATATTGCGCCATACGTTGTTGGAAGTATTGAGCTTCCTCAGGAATGTTTGCATACCATTGTAACATAAACTGACAGAACCATAAGTAAGACCATAATAATGAGAAACCGAACATATATTTTGTTAAATCATGTAAGTGGTTATCATTGAATAATGGTAAAGCATTCTTTCTTTTTAAGTAGATTGAAATAATTGCCATAATAGAAACCGCAGAAACTAAGTATGAAACCATTCCGTACCACATAAATAAAGAAGAGAACCAGTGTGGATCTAAAGACATCACGAAATCCCATGCAAAAGCTGCAGAACAAAGTGCAAAAATCACTAAATAAATAACTGATTTTTTGTACAATTGAGCGTAAACTTTTAAGTCTCCTTTTGTTTCATCTAATTTGCGAGTTGCATTTTTAATAACTGGTAACATTAAAGATAATACTACCAAGTAAATAATACAACGAACTAACCAGAAGTTAGGACTTAACCAAAGCTGTGCTTTGTTCGCCATAAAGATGTCATACTTAGCATTGTCTGGATCTATTAAATCAGCATCCATCCAGTGGAATAAATGATTCATGTGAAAATAAGATCCTAATACGATGATTGCTAAAAGAGCAGAACCTACTGGTAAGAAAGAAGCTACAGCTTCCATTACACGAGATACTACCATCGACCAACCTGCATTTGCTACGAATTGAATACATAAGAAAAACAATGCTGAAGCTGCGATACCAAAAGCTAAATAAGCAGGTACATAGAAAGCAGCCCAAGGTCTATTTTTCAATAAATTCTCTAAATGGTGCATATGTGCATCATGATCTGTGTTCATCGATGCAAATGAATCTGAAATATACTCACCAAAAAATTGAGTTGGGTGAGCTTCAATCAAACCGTTAATATATTCAGTTGAATTAGCAACATCTTGTTGATGTAAGAAAAATCCTATCCCGTAAAGCACAACACCTATCACTGTTAGAATAAGTGATGCATTTTTTAATCTTGGGGAAAATGTATATTGCATAATAATTAACTTATTTTATTATTTATTAGTTGCTGTTTCTTCAGTTGCAGGTGTTGCTTCTGCAGCAGGTGCAGCAGTTGAACCACCTTTTAAACTCATTACATATTCAGCAACTCTCCAACGGTCTGCAGGAGTCAATTGAGATGCGTAAGAACCCATCGCATTTTTTCCATACATAATTACATGATAAACAGAACCTACTGTAATCTCTCTTTCTCCGTAAGTCGGAACTCCAGAATAAGCTTTAGATTTTACGATTGATCCTTGTCCATCACCTGCGTCACCGTGACAAACTGCACAGTTTTGACCATATAACACTTTTCCTCTTTCTAAATCCGCAGTTTTGGTTGCAGCATCTAATGGAGAAACAGTTACACTTTTTGATTGAGCATAACCAGCATTATTGTTTTTGAAAGTCCATGGCAAAATATCACCATCAGTTCTTGCAACAGCACCTTCTACAGATTCTAATGCAGACATATTGTGATTTTTATTCATTACAGGAACTTCAGAGTTCTCTTTATCTTCAGGGTAACCGTAAGTTGCCTTTTCATAAGGATCATATGCTGTCGAATAATACATATCCGGCATATATACGATACTCGCGTCACGTTTTTTATCAGAACAAGAAGTGATAATAATACTTCCTAATCCTATAAGTAATGCTATCTTTTTCATTATGCTTCTTGTACTAAATTGTTAACACTTGGTTCTACGACTACATCACCTTTTACTGTTACTTCTTCAGCACCAGTTTCTACAAATACATTTTTGATTTTCTCAACATCAGCAGTTCTGATTTCGATTAAGAATTTATCATCTGTTGTACGTGGATCTGGGTTTTTAGCTTTCGCACCTGGGTACATTTTGTTACGCGCTAAATATGTTAATGACATAAAGTGCGCTGCACAGAAAACTGTCAACTCGAACATAATAGGAACGAACGCTGGCATATTTTCTCCCCAAGAGAAAGATGGTTTACCACCGATATCTTGAGCCCAATCATGGTTCATAATAAACCATGTCATCAAAGATGCTAATGTTGTTCCAAATGCACCGTAGAAGAAAGCAAGGTCAGAAATACGAGTTTTCTTTAAACCTAAGGCTTTATCTAAACCGTGTACAGGGAAAGGTGTATATACTTCATCTATCGTAATACCTTGTTTACGTATAGATTTTACTGCTTTTAATAAATCATCATCGTCTCCGTAAAGACCATAAACGATTTTAGTGTTCGTGATGCTCATCTTCAGTATGATGTTTTTTATAGCTTTCGCCTGATGATTTCAAAATAGTTTTTAATTCAGATTGTGAAATAACTGGGAATGTACGTGCGTACAATAAGTATAACACAGAAAAGAATCCCATAGTACCTAAGAAGATACCTACGTCTACCCATGAAGGCATAAACATTGTCCAGCTTGATGGTAAATAGTCACGAGATAAGTTGATAACGATAATATCAAAACGCTCGAACCACATACCAATGTTAACTACGATAGAGATAACGAATGTCCAGAAGAAGTTTCTTCTAATTGAACGAATCCATAATAACCCTGGTACTAAAACGTTACAAATAATTAACGCCCAGAATGCCCACCAATAAGGTCCTGTTGCTGCTCCTGGAGAAAAATATGTAAAGTCTTCGTAACGAGATCCTGAATACCAAGCGATCCATAACTCAGTTAAATAAGCTACTGCAACCATACCACCTGTTACAACGATTACAATATTCATGTACTCGATATGTTTACGTGTGATATAATCTTCATAGTGTAAAACTTTACGCATTACACTTAATAATGTTTGTACCATCGCGAAACCAGAGAAAATAGCTCCAGCAACGAAATAAGGAGGATATACTGTTGAGTGCCATCCTTTGATTACCGATGTTGCGAAGTCAAAAGATACAATCGTGTGTACCGAGAATACTAACGGTGTACATAAACCAGCTAATACCAAAGATAACTCTTCGAAACGTTGCCAGTGTTTTGCTCCACCACCCCATCCGAATGATAAGATTCCGTAGATTTTCTTAGCGAATGGTTTTGTTGCACGGTCACGTATCATAGCGAAGTCAGGAATTAATCCCATCAACCAGAAAACTGTTGATACAGAGAAATACGTAGAAATCGCGAATACGTCCCATAACAATGGTGAGTTAAAGTTAGGCCATAATGATCCAAATTGGTTAGGAATTGGGAAAACCCAATACATTAACCATGGACGACCCATGTGGATTACAGGGAATAACGCTGCCTGTACAACGGCGAAGATCGTCATGGCTTCCGCAGAACGGTTAACCGACATTCTCCATTTTTGACGGAATAATAATAAAACGGCTGAGATTAACGTACCAGCGTGACCAATACCTACCCACCATACAAAGTTGGTGATATCCCATCCCCAGTTAATCGTTCTATTCAATCCCCAAACACCAATACCAGTTCCAACTGTATAAGCAATTGCACCAACACCAAAGATGAATGCTACCATTGAAATACCGAAACATAGCCACCACAATTTACTTGCAGGCGTCTCAATTGGACGTGCAATGTCTACTGTGATATCGTGGTAGGTTTTATGTCCTAAAATAAGGGGCTCTCTTACCTGTGATTCGTAATGTGACATATTTGTTTACCTTATTAATTCTTTATTAATTTAATTAAGCTTGTTCTTTTCTGTTTCTAACTTTTACTTGATAGATAACATTTGGTTTTGTACCAATTTCTTCTAATAAAACGTAAGAACGTTTATCTTTCGATACTTGTCTTACTTCTGATTTATCATCATTGATATCTCCAAATTTCATCGCTCCTGTTCCACAAGCAGCAGCACAAGCAGCAGCAGCCATAAACTCTTCGTCTTTAACTACTCTGTTTTCTTTCTTAGCTTTTAAGATTGCAGCTTGCGTTTGTTGGATACAGAATGAACATTTCTCAATTACACCTCGTGTTCTTACAACAACATCTGGATTAAGTACCATACGACCTAAATCATTGTTCATGTGGAAGTCGAATTTATCGTTATTCGCCCAGTTAAACCAGTTGAAACGACGTACTTTATAAGGACAGTTATTCGCACAGTAACGAGTACCAACACAACGGTTATAAGCCATCATATTTTGACCTTGACGACCATGAGATGTTGCTCCTACTGGACACACAGTCTCACAAGGAGCGTGGTTACAGTGTTGACACATTAATGGTTGGAAAATCACATCTGGATTTTCTGCCTCTGGCTTAATTAATCGTGTATATTGTTGTGGTTCGTTATCTGGATCAGATTCTAACGCAACTTTCTGAGTTAATTTTCCGTTTGGATCATTGTATGTTACATCAGAGTAGTAACGGTCAATTCTTAACCAGTACATATCTCTTGACATACGCATTTCCTCTTTACCGACAGTTGGTACGTTGTTTTCTGCTTGACAAGCAATTACACACGCTCCACATCCTGTACAAGCATTCATATCAATTGTTAAATTGAAGTGAGGTCCTGTTGAACGATCAAAACTTGCCCATAAGTCAACTTCACCTACAGGAGAATCTCCTCTCCAAGTTGGCATTTTAGCAACTGGATTCCATTCTTGACGGTCTGTATTGATAAAATCAGCTAAAGAAACTTCTCTTGCGATTTCGTAACGACCCATCAATGTTGGTTGTTGCTGCATATTAGCGAACTCATGTTTATCTGTACGAGAAGATTTTTCAATTTTAACGTTAGAAACTCCAACTGTTCCGTTATATAATGTATAAGCATTAACCCCTACATTATTTGAAACTTTACCAGCTTTTGTGCGACCGTAACCGAAAGCTAAACCTACAGTTCCGATAGCTTGACCTGGCTGAATGAATACTGGAACGTTTTCTAAAACAACTCCATTAACAGTTAAGTTTACATACTCACCGTCAAATTGCATTCTTCCATTTGTAACGTTGTAGTTATCTTGAATTTTGATTCCTAATTTCTCCGCATCATTTGGATTAACTGTTAAATAGTTATCCCAAGAGTTACGTGTAATTGGATCTGGTAATTCTTGTAACCAAGGATTATTAGCCTGAGTACCATCTCCTAATCCAGCTTTAGAATAGAATTGGATTTCCCATTCTGTTGCTTTACCTGCAGCTAATTTAGCAGAAGCAGCAGAAGCAGCAGCTGTGTTAGCTGTAAAAGCCGTAGTTTCAGCCGCTTCATTATAACCATTGTATAATGCTTTGTTGAAATCTACACCTAATTTTGGTAAAATAGCTGAATCCCAATTTTGTTTTACGTATAAGTAAAATGGAGATACTTTTTGTCTTGTTGCAGAAACTGCCATCACCATAATTGGATCATTTGGATCTTCTACTTCAGTCACTTCAGTTACTCCTGTCATCCAAGCAATTAATGAATCTTGGAATTGACGAGAATCAAAAATACGTGGAATTGTTGGTTGTTGTAATGAGTACACACCTGTTATTGGGCTGAAATCATTCCAAGACTCTAAACCGTGAGTAACTGGAGCGATAACGTCCATTACTGATGCAGTTTCGTCTAATTTTTCAACTAAACCAACTTTAAGTCCAATGTTTTTGAAAGCTGCTTCAATTTCTTTTGCGTTTTTCGCGTTGTAAATTGGATTCGTTTGGAAGTTTAATAAAACTCCAACTTGCCCAGCTTTAGCGTCTGCAATGAATTGATTGAATACAGTATCGTTAGACTCTTTTAATAATACAGCTTTATCTGAAACTACAGCTGATCCTAAAACTTGGTTAATTGCGAATGCAATAGTATACGCTTCTTTAGAACCATCAGCCATTACAACTGCTTTAGAACCTTTTTCTTTTAACTCAGCAACAATTGCTTTTGCTTCTTTAGATGAAGCAGCTCCACCTGTTAATCCTTGATAAACTTCTGCTAACACTTTTTCAGTATCAGTTGGTTTTAAAGGATAACGTGTATCAGCATTTGCTCCTGTTAAAGATAAAATAGACTCTACTTGGATGTGACGCATCATGTTTGCTCCTGGTTTACGAGCTACACCATAATCACCTTCCATTCCACCACCATTGTAGTCACCTAAGAAATCTGCGTTGAAAGAAACAACTAATTCAGCATTCTTAAGATCATAGAATGGTAATTCTCTTTTTCCGTATACTTCTTGTGCAGCATCTAATGCATTCGAATAAGAAATTGCATCATATACTACATGTTGAGTTGTTGGATATTTTGTTGCGAATTCTGCAATCAACTTTTTAGTTGTTGGAGAAGGTAAAGACGGAGTTAAAATAACTACTTTCTTTCCTCCTACAGATGCTAATGCTTTAGAAACAGTAGCGTCTAAATCTTTCCAAGATGTTGCTTTGAAATTCTCACCACCGTTAATTAAAGGTGATTTTATTTTATCAGAATCATATAATGATAATACAGATGCTTGAACACGAGCATTTGTAGAACCAAAATATTTCGCTCCTTTATTTGCATCAATTCTAATTGGACGACCTTCTCTTGTACGTACTAATACACTCGCATAATCGTATCCATCAAAAACTGTAGATGCATAATATGTAGGCACACCAGGCATAATATTTTCTGGTTTCACTACGTAAGGAACAGATTTTACGATTGGAGCTTCACAGGCTGCTAATGTAACAGCAGCTGTACTGAACCCTAAAATCTTCAAAAAGTCACGTCGTGAAGTTTGACTATTCTCCATGGCGTTGTCATTCCCTAAGAAATTGTCTACGGGAATTTCTTCTGCAAATTCATTGGTAGTTAACTTTTCATTTAATGTATTGTCAGTTAACTCCTCAAAACTTTTCCAGTAATTTTTCTTCGAAGCCATTTATACTCCTCTCTTTTTTATATTAATAATGACATTTACCACACTCTAAACCTCCGATAGCATCAACTGTAATCTTAGTTGCGTCACCGTACTGTTTTTTTAACTTTTCGTGTAGTTCTGCGTAATATTCTTTGTTATACTCGTTGTCCATATCTACCTCAGTAGTTCTGTGACATTCGATACACCATCCCATTGTGAAATCATTCGCCATTTTCACTTCGTTCATCTCATCAACACGTCCGTGACAAGCGAAACAAGTTTGGTCTCCTGATCCAATGTTCAATTCTTTTGCATTTGGAATTGTCCCATCCTTAATTGCTTTCTTAATCGCTTTTTCTCCAGCTACAACGTGTTGTGCGTGGCTAAAGAATACGAAATCTGGCATATTGTGGATACGTACCCATTCGATTGGTTTTTGTGGACCATCGTATTTGTTCGTTTCTGGATTCCATCCAATCGCTTTATACATTTTTTGGATTTCTCCTGTGTAGAAATTTTTAACAGCGTCTTCATCTGCGAATTTACCAGAAGTGATTAATTCTTCTTCGAAGTAATCTCCTTTGTATTCTTTGATTGTTTTGTGACAGTTCATACATACGTTTGGTGAAGGAATTCCAGACACTTTACCGTATTTCGCTGAACTATGACAATACTGACAATCAATCCCTTGCACGCCTGCGTGAACTTTATGAGAGAAGTAGATCGGTTGTTCCGGCTCGTAACCTTTGTCAACACCTACACCCATTAATCCCCAATACACATTGTACAATGCAAAGAATGCTAATACAGCAATTACTACACCACCAACTTTTTGGTATTTTTGGAAGAAGTCAGCAAAAGAAAAAGCAGCTTGCTCATCTTTAGAATTTAAATCTTCTGTAGCTGTTGCTTTAACCAATGCATTAACGCGAACTAAAATCCACAATAACAATGCAGCTAAAACTACAAAACCTACAGCGATAATCCCTGTACTTGCTCCTCCACCTTGTGCAGCTTCAGCAGCTTTTTTATCAGCAGCCTCCTTCTTTTTCAAAGCTTTAGCTTCCTCAAAAGCTTTCACTCCTCCATCAGGATCTGCTGTATATGCTAAAATATTATCAATATCACCATCTGATAAGTTAGGGAAAGCTAACATCTCAGTGTTATTGTAATCAGCATAAATTTTGTTTGCATACGCATCTCCAGATTCGCGCAAAGCTTTGTTGTCCTTAATCCAAGCGTGTAACCACTCTTTTCCAAGTCCAGCTTGCTCTTGTACGCGTTTCTCAACATCACGTAATTCCGGCCCAATTAAATCACCATCAATTTGGTGACATGCTGTACAGTTAGCTTCGAATAACTCGTAACCTTTACCTGCATCTTGGGCATTTGCTAAGGAGAACGTCGATAGTATTATCGCGCAGCTCCATAAACGTATTCTTTTTAGAAATCTTGCCTTCATTTACTTAAATAATCTCAGTTCGTTGTTTCTTTTAACTCGTTTTTATTTGAACACTTAACTATCAGCAAAAATAGCTTCAATACTTAATAAAATCATAAAGTTTACATACTGAACTTTGTCATTGAGCTTAATTTAAAACGTTTCTAAATTAATTATTGAAAAAATTATGATGAAAATAATCTCTATTTGATTTGAGATTAGAGCTTTTCATTTGATGAAAAATCTATTTAACATAATTTCTTTAAAATAATTTTAATATTTTTTATTCAAAAAAGACAATAAAAAGAATCTAATCCATCCTTTAAAGTGAAAAAAAGGTTAATTTGGAATAATATTCGTAGTAAGAAAATAAAAGTCTATAAAATTTAATAACTTAATTGTAAAAAGTATATTTGCACATATTAATTCATCCTATGAAAAAATTTATCTTTTTATTTCTTATCAGTTTTTCTAGTTGTGGTTTTGCACAAAATAAAATTGATACTGTTCAGATTATTAATAACGGTACATTGAACATGGAAATTGATAGTAGAATAAATACTGTATTAAAAGCGAAAGAAGACGCAGTCTGTGTTCATAATGCACCTATCAAAAAAAACACAGAGAAAAAACCTATTGTACATTCCAACGATCCATGTGCTGGAACACCACAAATAAATGGTTTCAAAATTCAGATATATTATTCGAAAGATAGAAAGGACGCTGACAAAGTAAGAAATGAATTTGCCCGTTCTTTTCCTGAGTTGTCGTCTCAAACCGCATACTTTTCACCAGATTATCGTGTTTTAGTTGGTGATTATTTTACAAGAGCATCAGCTTCGAGAGATATTCGTCGTTTAAAATCAAAATACAATAGCGCTTTTTCGATTCCATTCAAAGTATTGTGTAGAAAAGCAAAATAAGCGTTATCATTATTAGTTCTAATCATCATTTTCTTTAAAAAAATGAGAGATGTATCCTTATCATAACAAAATAAAACAACGAATAAATAATGGTGAATTGGTTTCGTACGAATTTGTAGAAAAATATAAAAATATTTCAACATGCTTGGTTTTATATTTCAAAGCAGAACCTTATACACGACCGATTCGTGAACACCGTTTTTCTGAATATAAACTCTTATTAAAAATAGAGGACAAATAATTTATTTTTCGATTTTAAAATTATTGAAAATATAATAAAGCGTTATCAAATTTCTTGGTAACGCTTTTTCAACTTTTAATTGTAACAATTAGTAATCGATTCATGTTTTTGAATTTAATTATTCAGAGTTCGATTTCTACCCTCTATTTCTAATTGGATAAGTATAGATGCCAAAATTGTTTGCACAAATCCTAAATTACCTGCAACTAACACACCTTTTTCTCCTGTTGATATTTTTTCGATTCCATAAACACTTGACTCATCTTCTGGATTTGAATTTCCTTCGTAACGATAGATATAAATAATTCTAAAATCGTGTGGATGATCAATCAAATCATTTTCTAATAAATTAAAATCTTCTTGATATCCTTTTTCTGCTAACTCCTTTAGCGCTACGCTTGAAGTTTCGTAATTAAATTGTCTTCTCTCGAACATATAAATAGTTTTATTTGGTTAATACTTATAAATCTAATCAATTACTTTACAAAAAGTTGTTAAACATAAGTTAAGTATATTTAGTATGAAATAATTTAACATTGTTAATGATTTATTGTATTGGAAATAAGTTCTTACTTTTGACAAAAAGATAAAATGATTTTAGAAAAATTAAATCAAAACGAGGCGAATTTTGCTGATGTTATTGCTTATATCGAAGAAAATTATAATTACACTGCTTCTGCTTTTGTGAATGGAAATCAAGAAAATGCGATAGACCAAAATCAAGGTAGTGCGAAAGTATTTGCTTTTGCAAATTTAAATAACCTTTCTAAAGAAGATACTTTGAAATTATTTGCTGAACATTATGAAGCTGTTTTAGCAACTCCTGAAGGAACTGATCATAATAATATTCGTCAATTTATAAAAAATGGTTGGGAAGGTTTAAAATTTAAAAACGAAGTTTTAACAAAAAAATAATCTCCAAAAAAAACGTCTTACAAAATGTAAGACGTTTGTTAATCATTTAAAATGGAGCCATAAAACTAATCGTGTAATGATCGATGGTTTTTCCTTGCAAATCCTTCAATTCTAAAATAACTGGAACTTTATATGATTTTAGTTCACTTTTAGGAATTTTAATATCTATTAAACCTTGTTTCAATTCCCCTTCATTAATTTCAATATATTGATTAGGCTCTACTAACAAAATTGTTTTCCCTCCTTTGAAACCATTTACATTTACAACCATTTTATAGGTTTTATTTGTTTTATTCATCAAACTATATTGCATTGTATTAATGATATAATCACCTTCTACAACATAATCTTTACCAGGAACTTGTAAAAATTTAACTTCGACATCACTTCTATTTAGCGTAAAAGCAATCATTGCAGAAATCATTGCAACTAAAACAAAAGTAAATGCAATCAATCTTGCTGAAAGTTTAAAAGGTTTTCCTTGTTCTATATTTTCTTCGGAAGCGTGACGAATTAAACCTGTTGGTAGATTAATTTTCGTCATAATTGTATCGCACGCATCCATGCAAGCAGTACAGTTTACACATTCTAATTGCGAACCATTTCTAATATCAATTCCGGTAGGACAAACTGCTACACATTGACCACAATCAATACAATCACCTTTTCCTGCTGCAACTCGATCTTCTCCTTTTCTAAATTTTGAACGTCCGTTTGTGCTTTCTCCTCTTGGAAAATCATACGAAACTTGAATTGTTTTTTTATCAATTAAGACACCTTGTAATCTACCATAAGGACAAACCAATGTACAAACTTGTTCGCGAAACCAGGCGAAAACAAAATAGAATAATACACTAAAAATAAATAATCCTAAAAATTTACCTGCATGTTCTGATGGACCTTCTGAATAAATTTTTATCAGTTCATCAATTCCAATAATATAAGAGAACAGTATGTTCGCGAAGAAAAATGAAATTATGTAAAAAACAGTCCATTTTCCACCTCTTTTCAATATTTTTTCTTCGTTCCAATCTTGTTTATCCAAACGTATTTGTTTACTACGATCTCCTTCAATCCAATATTCAATTCTACGAAAAACACTTTCCATAAAAATGGTTTGCGGACAAACCCAACCACAGAACAAACGTCCGTAAATTGTCGTAAATAAAATAACGAAAACAACACTTACAATCATTCCGAATGCAAGTAAGAAAAAATCTGTTGTAAAAAATGGATAACCAAATAAAATAAAATTGGTATTGAAAACATCAAATTTAAAAACAGGATTTCCATTTGGCAATTTTATAAAAGGTAAAACCACTAATAAAATCAACAAAATCGAAGAAACGATTGAACGATAATTAGTGTACTTTCCTGAAGGTTTTTTTGCATAAACCCATTTTCGAGTTCCTTTCTTATCCATTGTTGCAACCTCTGTTCTAAATTGTTCATTTTCAATCTCAAAACCAAGCTGCGTTGTATCTTGTTTTAAATCACTCATATTAACTATAAATATCTATACAAAGATACCGCCACCTGTAAATTAAAACTTGGCAATATTTATGGTATTTATGGTAATATTTACGTATTGATATAAATCATTTATTTACAATCATCTATTTTTTTTCAAAATACTGACTTGTTCATGATGATAAAATCACTTAAAATAACCATCTTTCTAATTGATACAATTTACTTATAAATAATATTGTTTTCTGAATTGTTCTGGCGTAAAACCTGTATATTTTTTAAAAAATTTGACAAAATAAGAAGCATCTTGAAAGTTGAGTAAATAAGCAATCTCTGTAACCGAAATTTCTTTGTTAACAAGCAAACGCTTGGCCTCAAGCACCACCCTACTCCGAATTAGTTCGCCCGCAGAATTTCCTAAAACATCCTTACAAAGCGCATTCAAATGATTCGGCGTGATATATAAAAGTTCGGCATATTCTTTTGGTAATTTTTTCTTTTTAAAATTTTGTTCAATAAGCGATTGAAAATTATTTATTAACACCGATTGATAATCATCTTCTTTTACATTTACACCTTCCAAACTACGTTCAATATCAATAAACAAATTCATCAAATGAAAACCAATTTTTAAATTAGAAAATTGATCATCTTGATAGTTTTCATGTATCATTTCCTCAAAATAATTTGAAATTTTTTGTTGTAAATCTTTCGAAACTTCAACAACATGATCCTCTACTAAAATAGATTGCAAAAATTGAAACTTTTGTAAAATAGAAGAATTAATTCCAATCCAATCAAAAAAATTGTCCGAAAAATTAACAACAAATCCATCATATTTCTCTTTAAAATACCATTGATGCACTTGTCCCGGTTTCATAAAATACATGGTTCCAGATTTAGCTTCAAATTTTTCGAAATCGATTAAATGCTCACCACTCCCTTCTGTAAAATAAACCAAATGGTAATATTTATGGCTATGCACTTCTTGCAAATGCGGATTACTGTCCACATACCCTCTGAATCGATCTACAGAAAACAAATCATTGCTATTTTTTTCTGTATTCAAATTACAAATATCAAATGTCGGAAATAGTTTTTTGGTCATAATCGAGTAAATTTTTCAGATGTAAAAATAAATACTATTAAAAACATTTAAATTGAAAAGTTTAACTTTAGGCAATAGAACATTAAAAATGGAATTTAAAGAGAAAAAAATTGTCTTACTTTCTTTGGATGGAGGCGGAATTAGAGGAATTATATCTTGTGTCATTTTAAAATACATCGAAGATAAATTAAAGAAAATTCATGACGAAAATGCCAAAATAGGCGATTATGTCGATTTTATTGCAGGTACAAGTACTGGCGCTTTAATCGCTTCTTTGTTATTATCTCCTTCTACCGAAAATCCAAAAAGAGCAAAACACTCGATCACAGATGCACTGAATATTTATTTAGGTGAAGGGAAAAATATCTTCTCAAAAACATTTTGGACAATTCTCAATAATCCGTTGAGTGTGCTAAAAGATAATTTACCAACACTTGTATTGGAAGAGCAATTAAAAATCGTTTTTGGAGATACAGAGTTAAAAGATTTGATTCGTCCTTGCGCGATAGTTTCTTATGATACTGAGCATCAAAAACCAAAAATTTTCAATTCGATTGATGGAATCTCTCCTTTCCGAAATTTCT
This sequence comes from Empedobacter sp. 225-1, assembly GCF_030328185.1. Lineage (NCBI taxonomy): Bacteria > Pseudomonadati > Bacteroidota > Flavobacteriia > Flavobacteriales > Weeksellaceae > Empedobacter > Empedobacter sp. 225-1. The sequence goes on from NZ_JACALO010000006.1 coordinate 73,084, forward strand.
ATGTAAAAGATATTTGCCGTGCTTCATCAGCTGCGCCAACTTATTTTGAACCTGCAAAAATAAAATCATTCGCTGATCAAGAATTTAGTTGCATTGATGGTGGTGTTTTTGCAAACAATCCAACTTTTGTTGGCTTTATCGAAACGCAAAAAATAAATTTTAATAAATATTTCAAAGATGAATTAAAATATAATGGAACAGCACCTTTACAAGAATTTATTATCATTTCTCTCGGAAATGGTTCACGTGCAAAATCATATAAACACGAACATTTAACACGAATTTCAAAATCGAAATGGGTAGATCCTTTGGTAGACATTTTTATTTCGACTGGCGTTGATATGGTCGATCAGGAAATGAGAAGCATGTTCGCTTTATTGAAGCCAAAATATCAACAAAATTATTATCGATTTAATCCTGAAATTCCAGAATCTGCATTGGATTTAGGAAATGTTTCCAACAGCAACATTAAAACATTATTGGACGTTGCCAATGATTATGTCGCAAAACACAAAGAACATTTGGATGAAGTCGTTCAAAAATTAATTTTCAATCAAATTGAAATCTCATAAAAAAAGGCTTTGAGTAAAATTTCAAAGCCTTTTGTAATTTCTATTTATTTCGAACATAAACAAATATTTCTTGTTCTCTATTCAATCCTCTATTATCCACAATACTTTCTAAACACGCATGACAATCTGTTACAATTCCCTCTCCATTGTAATTCGTGTAACTCCCATTCTCTAGCGCAACAACATGTGGTTTCAACAAATCTGCATTCAGTTTTTTGCGTTCTCCAATCAAGGTGTACACATATTCACGTCCAGTTTCGTCAGTAAAATTATCTACTTTATAAATTTGATCCAATTCTCTTTCGTGATCAATTATAACAAATAAGTAGTCTTTGTGGCTATCTTTTTCAAAAAAAATTCTTCTCATAGCTTCAATTGTTTGACTCAAATTTAATAAAAGAATATTGGTTTTACCAATGAAAATTAAAAAGTTTTAAGAGAATTTTAAAATATTATCAATTTCAAAACAGATAATATTTTACTTTTACATCAACCAAAACACAAAAATGAAAACTCTTCTAAAAATCTTGACTTTAGGATTAATTTGCCTTATTTGTCAACCAATTTTTGCGCAAAAAAACGCGAAATTAAAACATAACTTCGAAAAAATTATCCATTCAAAACATTCATTATCTTTTAATGTATGTAGTTGTTATCGTTTCCAAAATGGTAAAACGATTTATGAAAAAATACATTTTTGGTATTATCCTTGTAGAAAATTTGTATCTTAATTCCAATAAAACAAATAAAATCTAACCAATTGAAATTCAACTTAAAAAAAGTATTAAAATATTTTTCCATCACACTCTTGTCAATAATTCTATTGTTGACCATTGCAATTTTTAGTTTACAGTTTCCTATTGTACAAAATTTTGTAAAAAATAAATTAGTTAATTACCTCGAGAATAAAATACATACAAAAGTACAATTAGATCGTGTTTATGTCGATTTTCCAAACAGTTTGGTCATGGAAAATCTATACTTACAAGGACAAGATGTCGACACGCTTTTATCGGTCAAAAAGTTTGACGTTGGTTTAGATATTTGGCAATTGACCAAAAGTAAAGCCGATATAAAATCTATTGATTTAAGTGGCGTTCATGCAAATGTTATCCGTAAACCAGATGGAAAATTCAATTTCGATTATATTATCAATGCTTTTGCAACTGACGAAAAAGACGAAAGTCCTTCAAAACCATTTATCATTTCGTTGGATAAAATAAAACTGAATGATATGAATGTTTTGTTCAATGATCAGCAAGCGGCAAATAACATCAAAGTTCATCTAAATTCGTTTGATACGCGTGTCAAAAAATTCGATTTAGAACAAAATTCGTATGGAATTAGCGATATCAATTTAGATGGTTTAAAACTAAAATTGAAACAAGATATTGTAAAAGAAGTTGCGAAAAAAGTAGAAGAAAAAGTAGATTCTTTGAATGATCAAAAGCCAATGAAAATTGAATTGAACGGCATTCATTTAACCAATTTTGATATCGATTATGGCGATGATATTTCTGGAATGTTTGCTAAAGTCAAATTCAAAGATTTCAAAACGCGTGTTAAAAAACTTGATTTACAACAAAATTCTTATGCGGTTGATGATATTTTAGTGAATGGTTTGTTGGTTGATTTTGATCAAAAAATGGTTAATAAAATCAAAGAAAATAATGTTGATAAAATTGATCCAAAATCTAAGCAAAACCCTCTTCAAATTGCATTAAACAAAATTAATTTGAATGATATAAAAGTCAATTATAGTGACGAAAATTCGAAAACGTATGCAAAAATTAATTTGAATGAATTCGAAACAAAAATCAATAAACTTGATATCGAAAATTCAACCTTTGACATCGAAAATATTTTATTAAAAGACGCCGACATCGAAGCCAATTTATACCTTTCTTCTACTAATTCGACATCTTCTCAAACATCATCTTCATCAGCAATGAACTTGGTTTTGAATAAAACAATTTTAGATAATGTAAACGTAAAATACAACAATACAGCAGAGCGTAGAACTGCGCAAGGAATGGATTTTAATCATTTAGATTTCTCTCCATTAAATCTTGATTTGCGTAATTTCAAAATGTACAATAATACGTTTACTGGACAAGTAAAAAGTGCTGAAATAAAGGAATCAAAAGGTCTAAATATACAAAAATTAACGACAAACTTCTTGTATGCGAATACACAAGCTTATCTGAAAAATCTATACTTACAAACACCTAAAACAATTCTTCGGGACGAAGTAATTCTTCAATACAATAGCATTCAACAACTAACATCTAATCCTGAAAATGTATTGGTTAATGCGAATATCAAACATTCTAAAATTGGATTTGCAGATATTCTAAATCTTGTTCCAACGCTTAGAAAAACGACGCCTTTCGACAACTATCCAAATGCAATTTTACACGTAAACACGAATGTAAAAGGAAAAGTAAATGATTTATTCATCAATAATTTACAGGTTTCTGGTTTAGATGATTTAGAAGTTTCGGCTTCGGGAAGAGTGAAAAATGCAATGAATCCAACGAAATTATTTTATGATTTGAACATTAAAAACTTTTCTACTTCATCGAAAACAATTTACAATTTAGTTCCTAAAAACATTATTCCAAACAACATTAGAATTCCGTCAAAACTTTCTGTAAAAGGAAAGGCGAAAGGAACAACGAAACTTATCAATACGCAATTAACCATCAACTCGACCTTAGGAAACGCAAAAATTGATGCCATTGTGGATATGTTGAAAAAAGATGCGGAAAAATATAACGTAAAAGCTGAAGTCCAACATTTAGATGTCGGAACTTTAATTAGTAATAAAGACATCGGGAAAGTCACTGCAAAATTGAATGCTATCGGCACAAGTTTTAATCCCGAAAAAATGAATACGAAGCTTTCAGGATTTATTACGTCTGCGAATTACAACAATTACACCTATCAAAATATTAACCTTGATGCAAAAATAAATGAAGCTGTTTTTGAAGCACAAGTTTTATCAAAAGATCCAAATGCAAACCTTAATTTAATTGCTTCTGGTCTCTACAAAAAAGAGTTGTCAGATGTAAAATTAAATGGGAATATCAATCAATTAGATGTTCAAAAACTTGGTTTTTATAACGAACCTATGATTATCGCTGGGGAAATAGTTGCAAATTTTGCTAACCTAAATCCTAATCATTTAAATGGATCATTGACTCTCAAAAACTTTGCTTTATCGAACACAAAAGATGTTTTCCCTTTGCAAGAAGTGAATTTAATCGCAAATTCAACAGCCGATTCAAATCAACTTAAACTTACTTCTCAGGTTGCAGATTTAGACTTAAAAGGTAAATTTAAATTGACACAAATTTTTGGATCACTTACCTCAACGATTAATCAATATTATCAATTTCAACAATCTGATGAAAATGAAAAAATAGAACCTCATCAATTTTTTAGCTTACATGCAAAAATAAAAGACGATGAATTGGTTCGAAGATTTGTCCCTGATCTAAAAAATTTCGAAACGATTACATTAGATGCAGCCTATGATGCGGATTTGAAACAAGTTAATGTCGATGGAAAAATACCAAGTTTAACGTATGGTACAAATACGATTAACAATGGTTTTATCAAAATTTCGAACCAAAATGATGCGTTAGTTTATGCATTGAATATTGATCATTTGAGAAGCGATAATTTTCAGTTGAACAAGATAAATCTTGATGGAGATATTGCGAATAATACCATCAATTACAGCATTTCAACGAAAGATGATAAAGATATTACTCAATTTTTGGTTGCTGGAAATTTGAAAACATTGGATGACATTACAGAAATCAGCTTAAATCCGACTGGTTTAGTCTTAAACTATGATCAATGGGAAGTTGGAGAAGGAAATTTAATTCAATTAAAAAAAGACGGCATTGTTGCAAATAATTTCAAACTAATGCATAATGGAAGTGAGATTTTATTGCAATCAGCATCTGATAAAGGTACAAGTCCGCTTGATATTTCGATTAAAGATTTCAAAATAGAAACCATTACCGAAATTATCAAAAAAGATGACTTAGCAGCAAAAGGAACCATCAATGGAACAGCACAAATTAGAGATTTGAATACAAATATGACCTTCAATTCTGATTTAACTATTTCAGATTTAAAAGCATTTGGAAATCCTATTGGAACGATTGTAGCGAAGGTCAATAATACATCTCCAACTTTGATTAATGCAGACATTTCATTAAATGGACACCACAATGATTTGAAGATTTTAGGCGATTACAACACTGAAGCAAGTGCGTTTGATTTGAATTTAGCTATTAACCGTTTGGAAATGAAAACCGTTCAAGGATTTTCGATGAATCAAATCAAAGATACCGAAGGTTATTTGGCTGGAAACTTAAAAATTACTGGAACGGTAGATCAACCAAGTATTTTGGGACAATTAAAATTTAATGAAGTAGGTTTAACGATTGCTGAAACAGGTAGTAATTTCCGAAAAATTGATGACGCAATAGATTTTACGAACAAAGGAATAGAATTTAACCGATTCAAAATTAATGACAACGAAGGAAACTCTCTCACATTAAGAGGCGAAATATTAACTAAAACCTATCGGGATTTTGATTTTAATTTAACTGCTAATGCACGAGATTTTAATGTTGTCAATTCCGAAAAAACTAACGATGCCATGATGTATGGTAAACTGGCTATTAATGCGAATCTAACAATAAAAGGTGATATGGATCTTCCTAAAGTAAACGGAAACTTAAAGGTAACAGATGACACTAATTTTACGTTTGTTTTGCCTCAATCTTCACCATCTTTACAAGAACGAGAAGGAATTGTTGAATTCATTGATCAAGATCAAATCACGTTAAATGAAACGATTAAAACAGCTGAACTAATTACAGATTCTAAGATAAAAGGATTGGATGTTAGCGTGAATATTGAAGTGAGTAAAGAAGCTAAAACATCGATTATCATTGACAAAGTAAACGGAGATTTTGTCGAAATACAAGGTGAAGCTGAGTTGACAGGTGGAATGGATCCTTCTGGTAAAATGACTTTAGTTGGCGTCTATCAAGTAGAAAAAGGTGCTTATGAGCTTTCGGTAAGTTTATTAAAACGCCGTTTTGACATTCAGAAAGGAAGTAGTATAACATGGACAGGTGAGCCAACTGCTGCAAACCTTGATATTACAGCAATTTACAAAACAAAAGCAGCACCAATCGATTTGATCGAACAACAAATTTCGGGTTATTCATCATCAGAAATGAACATGTACAAACAACGTATTCCGTTTAATAGCGAACTCATTTTAAAAGGTGAATTACTAAAGCCTGAGATTAAGTTCAATATTTCGATGGACAAAGACAATCCCTCTATTGCAACAGCCGTTATCGAAAATACACAATCCAAATTGGATCAGTTAAAAAATGATGAAGCAGAAATGAATAAACAAGTTTTTGCATTATTGTTGTTAAATCGCTTTATTGGAGAAAATCCGTTTGAAAGTAAAACAAGTGTTTCTGCCGAAACTATGGCGTTACAAAGTGTGAGTAATATTCTTTCGCAACAATTAAATAATTTGGCAGATGATTTAATCGAAGGAGTTGACATTGATTTGGGATTAGATACGCAAGACGATTATTCATCAGGTACCAAAAACACTCGAACAGACTTGAATGTTGCGGTAAGTAAACGCTTGTTAAATGACCGATTAAAAGTTTCGGTTGGAAGTAATTTTGGACTTGATGGTGACGCCAGAGAAAACGAAAACATGACTAATATTGCTGGAGATATAACAATTGACTATAGTTTATCACGCGATGGTCGATATATGTTAAGAGCTTATCGAAAAGATGAATATCAAGTTGCTTTACAAGGACAAATTGTAGAAACTGGTGTTGGTTTTATTATCACATTAGATTACGATAAATTCAAAGAAATTTTCGAGAAAAGAAGAAAAAATAAAACGAATAGAAAAAAACAAAAAGTCGTATCTCAACCATGAAAAAATCAATTATAACATCTATCAAATGTATTGCTATTTCATTTGCCACAGTTGGTATTACTTCTTGTAGCAACACCCGTTTTCTAAAAGAAGGTGAAACACTTTACACAGGTTCTAAATTAACCATAAAAGGGGATTCATTAAGCAAAAGTGATCGCGTAGCTTTAAAAGATAATCTGGAAGAAAATATTATTCCCAAACCTAATTCAAGTTTTTTTGGATTACGTCCTCGATTATACATTTACAATATCACGAGCGAACCAAAGAAACAAAAAGGATTAAAATATTGGTTGAAATATAAGGTAGGACAAAAACCTATTTTATTAAGTGATGTTGATATCGATTTTAATAAAAAAATCCTGGTTAATTATGCCGAAAACAAAGGCTATTTCAATGCAAAAGCGCAAGGAGATACCATTAGCAAAGACAAAAAAGCAGTAGTAAATTATGTGTTACAACCACACAAACGCTATTACATCAATCAGGTTAATTTTCCAAAAGACACAACATTAGTTGTGAACAAAGAAATTAATAAAACAGAAGCCAAAACTTTACTTAAAGAGAAGCAACCATTTGATTTGGATGTGATAAAAGCCGAACGCGAACGTATAGATTCTCGTTTAAAAGATAACGGTTTTTATTATTTTCATCCCGATAATATTATTGTACAAGCAGATAGTACCGTTACAAACAAACAAGATGTTGAGCTTTTTGTAAAGCTAAAAGACCAAACTCCCGAACAAGCTAAAAAGCAATTTACGATTGATAAGGTTATTGTTTTTCCTGAGTACAATATTCGGCAAGCAAGAAAAGGTTTATACCAAATGCCGATGCCTACTGATTCTTTAGGAAAATATGAACAAAATGGTTTTTATATGGTAGATTCGAAAAAGAACTTTAAACCAAAAGTTTTCGATCGTGCCTTGTATTTCAAAACTGGTGATATCTACAATCGTGCTGATCATAATTTAACCCTAAATAGATTAGTTAATTTAGGTGTTTTTAAATTTGTGAAAAACGATTTCGTTATTTCAGATTCCATCAACAATAAATTTGATGTTTATTATACGTTGACACCACGCGAATTTCAATCGTTGCGCTTAGAAGTTTTAGGTCGAACAAATTCGGCGAATTATGGCGGTGGCGAATTAAACTTAAATTGGACGCATCGTAACATACTAAAAGGAGCAGAACAACTTAAAATGGCTTTATATGGTGCTTTTGATATGCAATTAGGCGGTCAAAAAGATGCGAACAACATTTTTAGAGCTGGTTTTAATACACAACTTTCAATTCCGAGAATTGTAGCACCCTTCAAATTCAATTCATCAAGTGCGTTTGTTCCACGAACAAATATTGAAATGGGTTATGAATACCAAAACAGATCAAAATTATACACCTTACATAATTTCAATACGTCTTTTGGATATGTTTGGAAAGAAAATGCACAGAAAGAACACAACCTAAAAGTGTTTAGTGCAACTTTATTATTTCCGGAAAAAGTAACCAATGAATACAACAGCAAAATTTACGATTCGATAGGAAATATTATTAACCCAAGTTTAAAACGCGTTGTCGATAAACAATTGATTTTTGGCCCACAATATTCGTACACCTATACTACCACAATGTTACCACGAAAAAGTACATTTTATTACCGTGGTTTAGTTGATTTGGCTGGAAATTTAACAGGATTGATTACTGGTGCAAATGTAAAAAAAGACAAGGAAAAAGAAATCTTCAAAATTCCATTTAGTCAATATGCAAAAATGGAACACGACTTCCGTTTTTACCACAAGTTTTCGGATAAATCCTCAATTGCCACACGGTTTATAGGAGGAATTGCTTATCCTTATGGTAATTCTGAATTTGTTCCATATTCCAAACAGTTTTTTGTAGGAGGTAGCAATAGTATTCGCGCATTTAGAGCACGTACATTAGGTCCTGGAAGTTATGATCCACGCTATCAAAATGCGAATTTCTTTTTTGATCAATCGGGAGATATTAAACTCGAATTAAATGCAGAATTTAGACAGAAATTATTTAGTTTTCTAAATTTAGCGTTGTTTGTTGATGCGGGAAATATATGGTTAATGAATGAGGATGAAACGCGTCCAGGTGCAAAATTTTCAAAAGATTTTATAAATGAAATTGCTGTAGGAGCAGGATTAGGACTACGACTTGATTTTAGTATTTTAATTCTAAGATTGGATTTAGCCACTCCTCTTCGTATTCCGTATTATGAGAAAAATGACCGATGGACATTTGATAAAATTGATTTTGGAGACAAAGCATGGCGAAAAGATAACTTAATTTTGAACATCGCGATTGGATATCCATTCTAAGCGTAAAGCAAAAATAAAAAACGAGTATCAAATGATACTCGTTTTTTTATTATTTATACTAATTACTTCAAATCGAAACGATCTGCATTCATCACTTTATTCCAAGCGGCAACAAAATCTTTCATAAATTTATCTTGTGCATCTTCTTGTGCATATACCTCAGCAATAGCTCTCAGTTCAGAATTAGAACCGAATACCAAATCAGCACGAGTTCCTGTCCATTTTGGTGTACCTGTCTTACGATCAGAACCTAAATAAACTTCTTTCGTTTCATCTTTTGCTTTCCATTGTGTACCCATATCCAATAAATTCACAAAGAAATCATTTGTTAATTGACCAGGACGATCTGTTAAAACACCATGATTCGAACCATCATAATTGATATTAATTGCACGTAAACCACCAATTAAAACTGTTAATTCTGGCGCTGTTAACGTTAATAAGTGTGCTTTATCAATCAATAATTCTTCTGTCGAAACACCTTGACGTTTCGTTTTGCGGTAATTACGGAAACCATCTGCAATTGGCTCTAACCAACCGATAGACTCTACATCTGTTTCTTCTTGTGAAGCATCTGCACGACCTGCTGCAAATGGAACTGAAATTGTTTTACCAGCATCATTTGCTGCTTTTTCGATGGCTGCATTTCCACCTAAAACAATCAAATCTGCTAAAGATACTTGTTTCGATGAATTTACTGCATTAAACGAAGCTTGCACACCTTCTAATGCTTTCAATACTTTATTTAATTGAATTGGGTTGTTCACATCCCAATTTTTCATTGGCTCTAATCTAATTCGTGCTCCATTCGCACCTCCACGCTTGTCCGATCCTCGGAATGTAGAAGCTGAAGCCCAAGCTGTACCAGCTAATTCTGAAACTGTTAAACCAAGATCTAAAATTTGTGCTTTTAAATTTTCACAATCATTTTCATCTATCAATTCGTGTGTTACTGCTGGAATAGGATCTTGCCAAGTGAAAGTTTCTGTTGGCACATCTGCACCTAAATAACGAGAAACTGGTCCCATATCGCGGTGAATTAATTTAAACCATGCTTTACGGAAAGCATCTTCAAATTCTTCAGGATGCTCTAAGAAACGACGACCTATTTTTTCATAGATTGGATCAACACGTAATGCGATATCAGATGTCAACATTGTTGGTCTTAATCTTTTCGAAGCATCGTGCGCATGCGGAATAATTTCACCTACATCTTTTGCTACCCATTGATGAGCTCCTGCAGGAGATTTTGTTAATTCCCATTCGAAACCGAACAAATAACTCAAGAATAAATTCGACCATTCTGTTGGTTTACTTGTCCATGTCACTTCAATTCCAGATGTAATTGTATCCCCAGCATTTCCAGTTCCATAAGAGTTTTTCCAACCTAAACCTTGCATTTCAAGACCAGCTGACTCAGGATCATCACCAACGTGATCAGCAGATGCTGCACCATGTGTTTTACCAAAAGTATGTCCACCTGCAATCAACGCTAAAGTTTCTTCATCATTCATCGCCATACGTGCAAACGTATCACGAATATCTCTTGCCGAAGCCAATGGATCTGGGTTACCATCTGGACCTTCAGGGTTCACATAAATTAATCCCATTTGCACTGCAGCCAACGGATTCTCTAAATCACGTTCACCGCTATAACGGCTGTTTGCTCCCCCACTCTCTTCTAACCAAATTTTTTCAGATCCCCAATATACATCAATATTTGGCTCCCAAACATCAGCACGTCCACCTGCAAAACCAAGTGTTTTGAATCCCATTGATTCTAAAGCTACATTTCCTGCTAAGATGATTAAATCTGCCCAAGAAATCTTGTTCCCATATTTTTGTTTAATTGGCCAAATCAAACGACGCGCTTTATCCAAAGACACATTATCTGGCCATGAGTTTAATGGTGCAAATCGTTGTTGCCCTTCTCCACCTCCACCGCGACCGTCTTGTACACGATAAGTTCCTGCACTGTGCCAAGCCATACGAATGAAAAATGGACCATAATGACCAAAATCTGCTGGCCACCAATCTTGCGAATCTGTCATCAAGGTTTTAAGATCTGCCTTAATCGCTTCTAAATCTAATTTTTTAAATTCTTCCGCATAATCAAAATCTTCTCCTAATGGATTTGATTTATTTGAATGTTGACGTAAAATGCTTACATTTAATTGATTTGGCCACCAATCTTTATTTTGTGTTCCCAATCCTCCAACTGGCGTTGTATCCATTTGACCATTATGAAATGGACATTTTGAGATATCTCCTCCTTGATTTTCCATTGATTAATATTTTATGTTTATTATTTTGTTTTGGTAAATATCATAAATATAATAATTTGTCTTATCAATTAAAAATCAAATTGTTTTATCAATTAATCAATTTATCTTATACCAAGTGCAAATTAAATAGTTATTAATTATAAAGCGAAAAATTAATTAACTACATTTAACTGTTACACTCATTGATCCTACCGTGATAAGAAATAATAACTCCGATATTGGTAATTGTAAAGCACAAAAAAAATCAGTTATTTACAAAAAAAACTGATTTTTTTTGAGATTATAATTTATTTTATCGTTTTTATTTATACATCAATCCACCTATATTCGTTATAATTAAAAAGGTTTCTTTTATAAACCCGTTGTGCATTATGAATTAAAAAGATAAAAGTTGTTCATTTGATTGAAAATCAGTAACTTGAATTAGTTGCAAAACATTTACAATGAACAACTTGAATGCAAATTACGAAAGAATTTTGGAAGTTTTGCGAA